>JAQCBK010000096.1 GCA_027621505.1 Bacteroidota bacterium
CTCCAATTTCCTAATATACATTTACTAAATCAATTTGTTTTGCTGCAACTTTGAATAATAGGGGGAGCACAAATCAAAAAGAGGTCATTTCGACCTCTTTTTTTGTTTAAAAACCATCCTATCTTTCTGTAAATAGACATTTTTTGTGCAGTTAGAATTCAAATTTATTTTGATTTTTTTTTTAAAAGCAATCAAATAACTATATTTAGACTGTTTGGGAATCTAGCGTAAACTATTTTTCCGTTCACATTTATAAAATAATGAGCGATTTCAAGTCTTCTCCCGAACAAAAAAATAAAACAGCCACTCCGGTTCAGTCTCCAGAAGAATTGAGTCAAGGGGAGATGGAGTACGTAGACAGTAGAGCGAGTACTTTTCAACTTATTCAACTTCAAGCCGCGGCAGACGATCAAGGAAAGAGAAATCGAATCACGCAACTTCAATCAAAAGCTGCTCTATCAACTAGTTCCTCCAGAATAGCACAACTTCAAGCAAGGAGTGATTCTCGAATATCCTCTACACAATCGCCTGTTGTTCAGCGTGAAGAAAATAAAACAGGCCTACCTGATGGCTTAAAATCAGGAATGGAAGCCATTTCAGGATTGTCACTCAACGATGTTAAGGTGCATCGCAACTCCGACAAGCCAGCCCAACTCCAAGCACATGCTTACGCCCAAGGTACGGATATTCATTTGGCGCCAGGTCAAGAAAAACACCTCCCGCATGAGCTAGGGCATGTAGTCCAACAAAAAGAAGGTCGTGTAAAGCCTACTGTGCAGCTAAAAGACAAAGTAAACATCAATGACGACAGTGGCTTAGAAAAAGAAGCAGATGTTTTGGGTGCAAAAGCACAATCGGTTGGAATGATTTCAGAAACTGGAAATGATATTGGTGCTGCTCAGCGGATGGAAAAAGAGGTGATTCAAGGAAAATTTACCCAAGGTAGTTCACTTCAATTTTCTAAAACTCAACCCATCCAACTTTCCGAAGAGGGAAAAGCAGCCGCAAAAGAAAATAATGTAACCCCAGAGCAAATAGAAGAGGTAAGAAAAAGACAGGGTATGTCTTTGGAAAAAATACAAGAAGAAACTAACCTAACTTTACCGCAGATTACTACAGCACAAGCTCGCTTATTTGGTGATGTGAAGCTTGAAAAAAAAGAAGACGGCGTATCTGTACTAAAACCAGCTAGTACTTGGGATAAATGGTTTATTGATAAATTAGGCGAGGAAAATAAAGAGAAAGTAGTCGCAGCAAAAGCTAAGATTCCAAAACCTGAGGAAATTTTTACCCAAGAAGCAATAGCGAAGCATTTAGGTGAATTTGCAGATGGAGCTCATGCTTTTGTTGATCCATATACCAGCGCAAAAATTATTGGAGATATTAAAGATGTGAACTTTAAAGGCTGGGGGGCGGATGCTAATTTTGTTGCCCCACTTGGAGAAGCAGAGGATCTTCATCAACAAGCTTTGAAAGATGAAGGAATTATAACTTTAGAGAAAGAGCTGGGTTTAAAAATTAGTTCTTGGTCTCATTCTGATTGGAACCCCGACAAAGAGATGGTCAGATGGACAATACCCAAGCCTCTTGATTTTAAATTAGAAAATGATAAACCTTTTCTATCCATGGCTACAGGCAATGAAACTGGAGCCCTTGTGAATGAATGGGTTGCAGGTGGGTTCACATTAGGGGGAATGACTGAGGCTGTAGTTCAAGCAATCCCTAGATTTCAATTATTAAAATCTTTAGTTGTAGGGCAAATAAAAATGAAAACTGTTGTCTATGATAAGACCCCAGATAACATTGGCGAAAAAGGACCAGGAACTTTAGACCCAACTTCTAAGAACTACAAAAAACCTAAAGAATAAATAGAGGACTTTAAATCCTTTTAATTCTTCTAATAATGAGAATCAATTGTACAGAAAATAATATTTATATAAGTAATCAAGGTGAAAATTTTGAAAAACCTGAAGAGTTAAGAACGGTTATTAAATTTTTGAATCCCTCTCCGGTCTTAAATATTTTTGAAGATAATACTATTTTACCCACGATTAGGATAGAAACTTTAAAGGAAAATCCTGATTTAACAAATCAATATTTACACTGTAGTATTAGAGTATTACCAAATAGTGGAGTAATGATAGATGGCATTATTTCCCAAAGTCCGACTGAATTTTTAGATTGGAGAGATAAAGACTATGAGGCTGTAAGAATTCAACCTTTTTTTCTGTCTAATAAAAAAGAACTTAATAAAGCTTTACACGGTAAGGGTTTATTCGATAGGGGACTCCATTTTAGTGGTACAGTTACTCCAAGTGGAGTAAGAACCATATGTATTTGTGATAGTTGTCAACTTAGTTTCACCATTCAACACTTTCATGCAGGTTTTGCTAAGGTCCAATATTTTTACTCAAGCGATAGTAGCGAGACTTTAGTTGTACCCTACGAATCAATCGAAAAACTACCTAATCAATTATCAATTCCTGATAATGAAATTTTTTTGAGAGAATTAGAATCTAAATTACCAAAACCATCAAATAATCAAGGTGAATTTAAATACTACAATCCTTTGAGATGCCCATTTTGTTACCACCCATACATTGATTTTGAAAAATACAAGGAAATCCGACCAAATGAATATTATGGGAATACCTACATTAATCAAGAGGTTATTCCTTGGAACAATTAAAAAAAAACTCTACTTCCCGATGCAGAAAGTAGATACAATATTTAACTAATTTAAAATCAGATAGTTGTAATATTTAATCTTTCGTGAGGTACAAATAAGGTACAAAAACGCTCTATTTTTTAGAAATACCCCTTCAAATTGGCAAAAACGAGGGGTAGGCAAAATCACAATAAGGGAGGTGTACCTCGTCAGTAGGACTACTAACAAGGCAACCACTTGCGTATTGCTATGGCGAATAAAAAAAGCCAAAAAATCCGACTGACCTCCGACAATCAGCCCTCCCCCTAACCATTTTAAATTCACTTTCTGTCAGCTATAGCCTTCTGTATTTTGGTGGTATTACCCAAACCATCTCGCCACTTCAAAAAAAATGACACCCCCCTAAAACTGAGAGAATTTTTTGACTTTTTGCCTCAAATCAATTTCAATTGCTA
>JAQCBK010000037.1 GCA_027621505.1 Bacteroidota bacterium
AGACGCAATCCCGCTTTCAGTTCTCCTAAATTTTTTTCTCTCCAAATGGCATAGGCTTCATTGTCCATTACGTCCAAGCTCGTCTTGATCCCAAAAATGGTCGTTCCTGATACAGTCCCAAAAAAGGAATTTCTTTTTGTATTGTCGTAAATAAAATGTTTTCCTTCAAAATTGATTTTGTGACCCACGGTCAACCGCTTGGTTTTTTGATAGTTAAACATTTTGGCACTCCCCCCCAATTTCAGATCGTATTGTTGGTCGAGATAATACCTTCTGCCGATCAAGGTGTTGTTGACCTCAATATTATTGTTTAAACGAGATCGGTCGAGGAATCCATCGTAATCCAAATCCTCTACTGCTTTTTCAAAGTAATAAACGTTCAAAGAATCGAGACCTCCATTGGCTTGGTTTTCTAGGCGTTGGGCTGCAAAGTGAGAGCGCTGTCGGTAACGGTAGTTTTTGGAGGTGTACTGAGATGAAAACCTCAAATTGGTTGCTCCTCCTAAGGTATTGATGTATTTCCCAAGGGAACGATAAGCTTTGTGTGCCAAGGTGATGTTCAACCGCGGTGCGGTATTGACGGTGATCAAAGCATCTACCAGCTGGCCCTGCTCAAATACCGTCTTAAAAAACAATTCAGTCAATGGGGAGGGTACCTCATAATAAGGAATCTCATCTTCCTCCATATAGGCAAAGTGTTTGGCTCTGGCCCCGATATCTGGGATCAACTTCTGATCTTGGAAGTCATATCCGAGCCTGTTGTACGCCTCCCCTGTATTGGCAAAAGGCAATAATTCAAAATAATCTTTTCGCAGATAGTTAAAGCGATAATCTTTTTGGATGGTCAGGGTGGTATCCACGAAAGCCTCTGTGCCATCCGAATAAAAAATCTTATAATCTTCAATGGTCACCTCCTCCATTTCTTTGATGGGTTTTTGGGCGATTGTCCTCAATTTTTGGAGTTTTAAAAGCTGTTGTGTTCGTTCCAATGAGAAAGAATCCAGTAATTGGATGATGATATCCCCTGATAGTATCTTACTGTCGTGATCCAGTCCGATTTGATCCATGTATTTGAACTTGGGCGGAAATATTTCCCCCAAGGAGTCGCTCTCATGGGTAAGCGTATCCAAAACAATATTTTTTAAAACCACGGGCTCGGGCAAGCTGAATGACAAAAACAGCAGGGAGTCCAATCGACTGATTTTTTTAACCTCCTTTACTACTAAACTGTCTTGTGCTAAGGACAGGCTGTCACTTAGGGCTTCAACGGGAACAGAAAATCCCGTTACTTCAAAGGTGTTTTTTTGTGGGGCTTGGGGCTCCTCCGATTCTTGATTTTCTTGCGCAAAGGTCAAGGCACTTGCCATCAGCAAAAAAACAAAGAGGAAACGCTTCATTAGGATGAATTTGATGCGAAGTTAAAATAATTGTCCTTAATTTGGGTGGAGGAAGTCAAACGAATATAAGGTTTTGTTGATCAAACAAATTACATCGCTGAGCGAAGCGGGGACAGATGAAGCCGGAAGGGGATGCCTGGCTGGACCGGTTACAGCAGCTGCGGTTATCTTAGGATCAAATTTTGAGGTCAAAGCCTTGAACGACTCCAAAAAACTCAGCGAAAAACAACGTTATGAACTCCGGCCTCAAATTGAAGCCCAAGCCATTGCTTTTTCCTACGCTCATGTTCATCCCAATGAGATCGATCAAATCAATATCTTGAACGCCAGCATAAAGGCGATGCACCTTGCTTTGTCTCAGTTGGGTGTTGGGTTCGATTTTATTGGGGTGGACGGCAACCGCTTTCACCCCTACCAATCCATACCCTATGAATGCGTGATAAAGGGCGATGGGAAATACCAGCACATTGCAGCAGCCTCAATTTTGGCCAAGACCTACCGAGACGATTACATGAAAAAAATCCATGCGGAATTTCCCGATTATCATTGGCATCAAAATAAAGGTTATCCTACTCAAGCCCACCGCAAGGCCCTCCAAAAAATCGGGCCGAGTCCCTACCATAGAAAATCATTTCAATTACTGCCCAAGCAGTTGGAGTTGCCCCTTTAAAAAAATCCTTTTGATGTTGAAAAGTCCGTTGAATATAATCCTTCCATACCTATGGATTCGTCGGCTTGATTTAATAATTTTATGGGAATGATAAAAAAACCTTTTCCCTTTATTTTTCTCTGGCTTATTTTGGGTTGTGTACCCAAAGAACAAAAAGAAATTAAGCTGATTGAATTGGTGCCACAAAACACCATTTGGGTCGCTCAAATCAACGATAGCCTCTCTTTAAAAAATGCCACGGTCTTGTCCAAAATCTTTTCTTTAGATGGGGAATTAAAAAAAACCATTCAAAATCTCAATTCCCAAGGTAGCTCCTCTCCACAATTATTTTTTATCACCCCTGAAGGAAAAAATGAAAATGTACTGGGGCTTATTGCCAAAAAGAGCGCGGAAGACAGTCTGCTCGTTTTCCAAAACATCATTGAGTATAGCAAACAAAAAATTGGGGTTTTGAACCAAGGAGGGCAAACTTTCTACACCACCGATCTGGGGCAGTTGCGCATGTGGTCTCAATCCCAATTGGTGATTGAGAACGGCATAAGAAATTTTCAAAAGGGACAAAAGGGAGTGAGCAGTTCTGTTTTTTATCAGTTGGCAGAGAGTATGGATGAAGACATGGCGATTAATTTTTTGGTTCACCCCTCCTCTAATGCGTTCTTTCAAAAATCATTTCCTAAAACCCCGCTCTTCCCTGATACGGGCCAAGATTGGATAGAACTGAGTATGGACGTTAGCGAAAACGCAGTCAACCTCCACGGGGTGAGTTTTTTTAATGACTCCATACCCAATGCGTTGAACTTGATTGAAAACCTCAAACCACAGCAGTTGTCCCTTACCGCTAAAGTGCCTGAAAACTTTAGCAGTTTTTTGGGGTTTGCTGTCAGCAACATGGAAGTGCTCAAGGACAATTTTAAACGCTACAGCCTTCGGAACAATCTGTCCCTAACCGTTGACCAAATAAATCAACTGCCCTTATTGAATGAAATTGGTATTATCCAAGTGGGGGTAGATAAAACGGTGGTGTTAAAAATGGATGAAATCGAGGAAGGCTTTCCCACTTTTGTTACTGCAGTAGATCCCTCCAAAAAGTTTCGCAATTATGAGTATTACCCCATTTCCATACCCGCAGCTATCAACACCTTAATTGAGCTTTTGGGAGATCCCATTGACCCGCGCTGGGGCTGCTGGCACGAAAATCTATTGATCATGAGCGAGACAGAATCGGGACTTAAAAATATTTTGGGAAATCTCCAAGATCGCAAAACACTAGATAATAATAATGCATTTAAAAGTCTGCAAGAAAACCTCGCTGATGAAAATTCCTTTTTATGGCTGGGAAACAGTGAGAATTTGGTCGATTATTGGAAAGCGAATGAAGCTCCCAAAGCGGTAGAGGAGCTCCCTTTTAAAGCCTATCCCTTACTTGCATTCCAAGGGGTTGGAGAGGAAAATTTTAGCCATTTGCATTTTAATCTCCAAAAAAATCTACCGAGCGAAAAAAAGGGAAGCGTCAAGAATGCCTATACCTTGGCACTTTCCAAAAAACCTATCATTGGCCCGCAGTGGTTTAAAAATCATCGCAACAAAGGGATGGATGTGGTCGTACAAGATGAGAACCATGTGCTTTATTTGTTCTCCAATACGGGAAAATTATTCTGGAAAAAGCAGCTTTCTGGTCCCATCATCGGTAAAATCCATCAGATAGATCTCTACAAAAACAATCGTTGGCAATTGGCCTTTCGTACCCCCGACCGACTGATGGTATTGGATCGCAATGGAGAGGTTGTTCCTCCTTTTGACCTCCAGCTTCCCAAAAGCAACCACCCGCTTCCTTTGGCCGTTTTTGATTACGACAACAACCGCGATTACCGCTTTTTGATTGCTCAAGACCGTTCCCTTACCATGTTTGACAATCGCGGAAAAAAACTCAATGGATTTACCCTGAAAAAAGTAAGCGCCAATATCATTGCTCCCCCCAAACACATTCGGCTACAAAGCAAGGATTATATATTGATCCCCCTAGAAGACAAAACCCTAAAAATCGTTTCTCGAACTGGAAAAGACCGTGTCAACGTCAAAGGAAAAATCGACTTCTCAGACAATGAAATTTTTTCCTACCTCAACACTTTTGCCACCACTGATCAAGTGGGGAATTTGATTCAAGTAGATACGAGGGGAAATAAAGTTTCGTCCCCCCTACAATTGACAACGGGCCACCGCATTGATGCCACCAGCAAAACACTGGTCACCCTTTCCGAAAACAAACTCAACATCAAAGGCATAACCGTCAAACTTCCCTACGGAGAATATACCCCTCCCAAAATATTTTACCTCAACAATACCCTTTATTTCAGTACCACTGACAAAAGCGCCCAAAAAGTATATTTGTATTACAGCGATGGAACGGCTGTGGAAGGGTTTCCCGTTTATGGAAATACGGCCGTTGACTTGGCCAACAGTGACCGAGACAAAGCCTTAGAGATGGTGGTCGCAACCGAAGACAACAGCCTGCTGATCTACGAAATCAACTAAGAGGCTCCGTTTCAAATACAGCATGGAAATGCTCTACAATTTTTTCTTTGACCGCTTGTTCGTCGATTTTTCTATTTAACTCTTGCGACAGTGAAGTAACCCCTTTGCCTTGTATGCCGCAAGGGACGATATAATCAAAATAAGACAAGTCCGTATTCACATTAAGGGCAAAGCCATGCATGGTGACCCATCGACTGGCGCGTACGCCCATGGCACATATTTTTCGGGCCAATGGCGTTCCCAAATCCAACCACACCCCCGTTTCGCCGTCGCTTCTGGCACCATCGATATCGTAATCCGCAAGGGTTTTGATGATGACCTCCTCCAAACAACGGAGGTAGCGGTGGATATCGGTAAAAAAATTGTCCAAATCCAAAAGCGGGTATCCCACAATCTGCCCAGGCCCGTGGAAGGTGATGTCTCCCCCTCGATTGGTTTTAAAAAAGGAAATGCCTTTGGACACCAACTCTTTTTCGTTGAGCAGCAAATGCTCGATTTTACCGCTTTTACCAATGGTAAATACCGGAGGGTGGGTGACGAAAAAAAGGTGATTTTCTGTAGGAAAAGGATGCTCCAGCTTTCGATTTTCCCTTTTACAGTCAATGATTTGAGAAAAATAATCTTCTTGTCTTTCCCAAGCCTCCTTGTAGGAAAGCAGACCCCAATCTGCTACTTTGATCTTTTTGTTCATCATGCTCCCCAACGATCGGGATTGTTCAAAATCACCAAGGCCGCAATCACCCCAGGAACCCAACCGCAAAGGGTCAGTAAAAAGACAATGATCACAGAACCGCAACCTTGATCAATGACTGCCAGCGGAGGGAAAAGGATCGATACAAGCACACGCCAAAAACTCAAAATACTGTGTTTTAGCAAAGATATAAAATTTGATTACCGATTCCTTTAGACTGATTATCTTTGCAAAAATCAAACGGCCTTATGGCGCAACTTTCAGAGCAAGAACAGGTAAGAAGAGAAAAACTACAAGCGCTTCGGGAATTGGGAATCAACCCCTATCCTGCGGCTTTATACCCAGTAGATGCCAATTCCCAAACCATCAAAGCGGACTTTAGCGAAGGCAAAACCGTTACCATAGCCGGGCGTTTGATGTCGAGAAGAATTCAGGGGAAAGCCAGTTTTGCGGAATTGCAAGACAGCGAAGGGCGCATACAAGTCTATTTTAACCGAGACGAAATTTGTCCTGACGAAGACAAAACCAATTACAATGAGGTCTATAAGAAATTATTAGATATCGGAGATATCATTGGTGTGGAAGGCAGGCTGTTTACTACTCAAGTAGGAGAAAAAACCGTAATGGTCAAAGCCTTTACCCTGCTCAACAAAACCCTGCGCCCCCTCCCCCTGCCCAAAACCGATGCCGAAGGTAGGGTGTATGACGAATTCAATGATCCCGAGCAGCGCTATCGGCAACGCTATGTGGATTTGATCGTCAATCCCAAAGTCAAAGATACCTTTATCAAACGCACCAAAATCACCAACAGTATCCGCAGTTTTTTTAATGACAAAGGCTATTTGGAGGTGGAAACGCCCATCCTTCAGCCCATACCGGGAGGAGCGGCAGCACGGCCCTTTGTTACCTACCACAATGCACTCAACATTCCACTCTACCTGAGAATTGCCAATGAATTGTATCTCAAACGCTTGATTGTCGGTGGATTTGAAGGGGTGTATGAATTTTCCAAAGACTTTAGAAACGAGGGGATGGACCGAACCCACAACCCTGAGTTTACCGTTATGGAATTATATGTGGCTTATAAAGACTACTTCTGGATGATGGAAACCACCGAGGCCCTTTTGGAAAAAGTAGCTACAGACGCACACGGCACAACTCAAGTCATTGTCGGAGAACACCACATTGATTTTAAAGCCCCCTATCCTCGGGTACCCATTTTGGAGGCCATCCAAACCCATACGGGGATTGATGTATCGGAAATGAATGAAGACCAACTCCGAGAAACTGCCAAAAGCTTAGGGATTGAAGTAGACCAAAGCATGGGAGAAGGAAAGTTGATCGATGAGATTTTTGGAGAAAAATGCGAACACCACTACATCCAACCCACCTTTATCACCGACTATCCCAAGTCGATGAGCCCACTGACCAAAGAACACCGCGACAATCCCAAACTGACCGAACGTTTTGAGTTGATGGTCAATGGAAAAGAATTGGCCAATGCCTATTCGGAGTTGAATGATCCCATTGATCAACGGGAACGCTTTGAAGCCCAATTGGCTCTCAGTGAGAAAGGCGATGACGAAGCCATGTTTATCGATCAGGATTTTCTGCGCGCATTGGAATACGGTATGCCCCCCACCTCAGGGATCGGGATCGGGATTGACCGCTTGGTGATGCTCATGACCAACAACAGTTCGATCCAGGAAGTTTTGTTTTTCCCCCAAATGAAACCCGAACCAAAAGCCATCCCGATAAGCGAGGATGAAAAACTGGTGTTGGACTTACTGATAAAAGAAAGTCCAGTGGGCCTAAATCAACTTAAAGAACAGTCGGGACTGAGCAACAAAAAATGGGATAAAACCATCAAAGGACTGACCAAAAACAAACTGGCCAAAGTCTCTAAAGACGAGCAAGGGCTATGGGTGGAAATTTTGACAAGCTCCGTTTAAAAACTGAGTGGAAAAGCAGTCAACGGGAATCATGAGTCCGGCAACCAAGTTTGGGTTCGATATAAAAACCCCCAATATCCCCTGACTTTCAGTTGGTTGTTCTCTCGCCATAACTTGCATTTATATACCTTTCCGATCTGGGGATCCAGGATGGTTCCTCCTTCATAGACCGCATCACTCTCTTGCAGCCCTTCTATGATGACCATTCCCATGATGGGTTGGCCTTTTTTACTGCCATTGCACTGATCGCAAGTACTTTCTTGTCTGGCGGGGTCGGTGATGCCCACTATTTTTCCGTAGATTTTTCCGTCGGTATCTTTATAGAGGAACACTTTTGATTTTTCTTTTCCAGTGGTATCGTCAACGGTTTTCCAAACTCCCAAAATAGTATCACTTTGGGCAAAAGAAACAAAAGAACACAGGGGCATAAGGAAACTAAAAAGAAGGATTCTATACATTTAGGTCAACATTGGTGGTTCAAAAATTACTTTTTAACGCCAACCCAAGGGATTTGGGTCGGCTTCAAAACATTAATAAATATAGTTAATAAATTATATTGGGCGCTGGTTAAAAGAGAGGGCTAGAGCGCTATTTTTTTAGGTACTTCTCAATTTCCATCAACACTTCCTGGCTTATTTCCTCATAATCCATATGGAGTAGATTGTAGTAAGGGGGGTGATTCTTGTCCCAATTCAATACCGTAGCATCTCTTATCACAATGGGGTTTTCCTCAACCGAAGTATAGTATGGGGTTCCCTTATCAAATCCTTTGGATACCAATTGAATTTGTCCATTGGCCATAATTTTAATAAGGGTGTAACCAAAAAATGTTGCTGGCCCAGAACTGCCTCCGTTTCCGGCAATGATCTGGTAAGGCCCATGGGGGGTAGGATGCATTCGCAGATAGGCATGGAAATGAGAAGAAAGCATGGCGATGACCCTATTTTTTTCATCGTTTCCCAAAGTGCTTTCCCTTGGGGCAAGCCAGAATGTCCCGTAAAGGGAATGTCAAAAATATAATAGGGTTTGTGTCCCAAGATAAAGATGTGCTCAATCTTGGAGTTTTGACGGTAGGAGATGATCTTGTCTTGAATCCATTCCAAAGGAATCTGGCCTTCAAGCCCATAAGGATGATCGGGCGTGGGTGCAACGTAGGTGTCTGTATTCATAACAATAAAAGCAGTATTTTGCCTTACAAATGAAAAGGTAGATTGCTGTTCAATACTGTCCTTGCCCGAAATGTAGTCCCGATCCTTGGGGAGATACCCTCCCAAATGTTTGATCCAAGTAGATTGGGCTTCTTTTAACGGCCATTCAAAATGGCCTTTGACCCCAACGTCTCTATAATAAAGTTGTTCATGGTTCCCGGGAACCAAAATAACTTCAATATCCGAACCGCTAAGCCTGCTGAATTGAGGGTCTTCAAAGTGTTTTTTCCAATGATAAAGCGATCTATCCAGTTCAAGGGTGGATCGCAATCCAAAAACAATATCCCCCAAAAGGAAGAGGGCATTGGGTTTTTCTTTGGCCACCTCATTAAAAATGCGTTTTAATACATAGCGATTGGCAGTACTCGAATCCGTGGCCATGGGATTGTTTAAATCCTCCATGTCGACCCTATTGCACCCTATAAAAGCAAAACTGTAGATCACCGAATCGCGAGGTTTCTCAGGATAGGGGTTGGGAAAGAAAGTTATGCTTTTGTTTTGGGGAGGATAAAAAAATGAGGACAGCCAAAGGCAAAATAAGAGGGATATAAGCAGACCAATCCATACAAGGAATTTTTGATACTTTAAAAGATTGTAGGGCATGGTTTATGGATTAGGTGGTAGGTTTTTTTGACAAATGGGTTTATCAGCATCACCACAATGCGGAAAGTAGGTTATAAAGGCGATGGTGGACATAACGGCTTTTTAAGATTTGGTATTTAAATGTAAGAAAATCTAAAGTATCATAAACTTTTCTTAAAAGATTAAACTTTTATTTTTCCAAACCATCAAAAGCTTATAATCAAAAAAAAATACTAAGAAAAAGTTATTATTGACCTTAGCACTGACACTTCCCTTGGTCTCAATGGCCCAGCCGCATCATCACCAGGGAGAAAAAATGACCCCCGAACAACATGGAATCCTCAAAGCCAAAGCCCTGCGTTTGGAGCTGGATTTATCGGCGGAACAAGAGGAACAAATCAAAAACATCATGTTGACGCAAATAGCAGCCGTAAAAGCCCATCGAGAAAAAGCAAAAACAGAACAGCTTTCTGAATACGATAGGAAATTGCACTTTTTGGACCTCCAATTGTCCTTAAAGGAACAGATGAAATCCATCCTATCAGAAGAACAATTCGAAAATTGGAAAAAGACCCAAAGCCATAAAAAACGAATGGCCATGCAATACAGGGGAAGAAATGGGAAAAAAAATGCGATGAAAAAGGAGGGGCCCGGCCGATTCAGCCGCTAACCCCTCACTGGTGTAAGCCCACTGGAGGCGGACAAGTTCCGTAAGGCGTGCCGCCTTCTTCCTCTTATAAAGCCATTACTGTTTTTTGCAGTAATGGTTTTTTTATGGGGTAAATCCCGAGATGGATTGATAAAAAATTATCAAAAAGCTGATAATAAATTATCAAGCTCAGGAGTGGACAGCGCCACCAGGGGTCTTTAAAGGCTTTTTAGCCAATCCTCAAAAGCAGAAAGGGTAAAGTCGATGTCATCCTCAGTCAAAGCATCATTTAGGAAATAGCTTTCAAAGGCAGAGGGCGGGAGGTAAACCCCTCGATCGAGCATTCCATGGAAGTAGTTTTTAAACCGATCGTTGTTGCCCAAAGCGGCGGTTTCAAAATCCACAACGGGCTTATCCGTAAAATGAAGGGACATCATGGAACCATAACGGTTGATCTGGTAAGGGATGCCTTTTGGCTTTAAAACCTCTTCCATGCCTTGGTGGAGCAGGGCTGTTTTATGGTTCAGGCGATCAAATATTTCGGGTTGATCGTTTAAGGTTTTCAGCATGGCAAACCCAGCGGCCATGGCCAGCGGGTTACCGCTTAGTGTTCCGGCCTGATAGACCGGCCCCTCGGGGGCCAAACGACTCATGATGGCTCCCCCTGCGGCAAAGGCGCCCACGGGAAGACCTCCACCCAAGACTTTTCCATAGGTCATGATGTCGGCGGCTACTCCCAAGGTTTCTTGGGCGCCCCCTCGGGCCAATCGGAAACCGGTCATCACCTCATCAAAAATCAATAGGGCTTGATGGGCATCGCAAAGTTTTCGCAATCCCTCAATAAATCCCACTTGGGGAGGAATACAGCCCATATTTCCTGCCACGGGTTCTACGATAATGGCAGCGATTTGTTCGGGATGTTGATCAAAGTGGCTGGCCACGCTTTCCAAGTCGTTGTATTGGGCCAAAAGGGTGTCTTTGGCAGTGCCTTGGGTGACTCCGGGACTGTTGGGCGCACCGAAGGTGACAGCACCACTTCCCGCTTGAATCAAAAAGGCATCCGAATGCCCGTGGTAACAACCTGCAAATTTGATGATCTTTTCCCTTCCAGTATAGCCTCTGGCCAATCGGACAGCACTCATACAGGCTTCGGTACCGGAGTTGACCATTCTGATTTGATCGATGTTGGGTACCATTTGTACTGCCAGTTCAGCGATTTGAGTTTCCAAGGCGGTGGGCATTCCGTAGGAAGTACCGCGGTCGGCCCTTTCCTTTAGCGCTTGAATGACTGGTTCAAAAGCATGACCCAAAATCATAGGACCCCAACTGGAAATGTAGTCTATGAGTCGGTTGCCGTCTGCATCGTAAAGATAGGCCCCTTTGGCTTTTTCAACAAAAACGGGGGTGCCCCCCACTGCTTTAAAAGCCCGAACCGGAGAATTGACCCCTCCGGGGATGACTTTTTGTGCGGACAAAAATAGGGCACTGCTTCTTTGGTATCGCATTTTTATGGTGCTTGGGGAATGATTAAATTTTGACCGAGGAAAATGGTATTGTTTTCAATATTGTTTTCCTGAACAAGGTGCTGTAAATCCACTTCGTATTTTTTGGAAATGGAATAGAGGGTATCTCCTTTTTGTACTTGGTGGACTTTTTGAAAAGCAATGTCATTGGTGTTTTCTGAAAGGTTTTTGTTCTGGCTTTGTATAAGGTCATAACGATCCAAACGATAGCGCTCAATGAGGCTGATGAGTTTGTCGGGATATTTGGGATCGGTGGCATAGCCTGCCTTTTTAAGGCCCTTTGCCCAGCCTTTGTAATCGTCTTTTTTAAGGTCAAAAAGGAAATCGTAGCGCGCGCGTGTTGTCAAAAACAGGGAATGGTCTCTGTAGGAGGTGCGGGGGTCTTGGTACACCCTAAAACATTCCCCTTTTTTGTCGTCGTCGTGATAAATGCGCTTGCCCCGCCACTCTTTGTGGCATTTGATCCCAAAGTGATTGTTGGCTTGGGTAGCCAATCGGCTGTCGCCCATACCGGATTCCAGTAGGCCCTGAGCTAGGGTAATGCTGGCGGGAATGTCATAGGATTTCATCTCTTGTTGGGCCACCTCGGCATAGGTTTTTACATAACGATCCACCCGCTCGGCTACAGATAAATTTTGGAGGTTCTCGGAAGGTTTAACCATAGGAGCTTTGTGGCTGTGTTTTGCTTTTTGAGTGGATTGAGTGGTGGTTGGGGAAGGGTTGATTTTTACCTTTTTGGCACTGCCACAACTATTGAACAACAGCATGAATAAGGGCAGAAGAAGGGTCAAAAAATGATTTCGGACCATTTTTTTTGGCTTAGTTTTTGATTCATGCCCGCAATACCTTGTCGTCCTCCCGTATGAATGGCCAATATATTTTTTCCCCCAACCCATTGTTTGTTTTTAATAAGTTCAAAAATACCAAAAAGGAGCTTTGCGGTGTAGACAGGATCCAGGAGAGTTTTAAAATTTTTATTAAAGGTATTGATGAAATCAATAAGTTCAGGGGAAACTTTGGCATAACCTCCAAAGGTGTAATCATGGATGAGGCTCCAATTTTGCTTTGTGGTCCATTTTTCGATTTCCATTTTTAAGTTCCGATTTCTCAAAGCCGAAAAACCCACTACCCTTTGATGGGGCAAGGCACTTTCGATCAATCCGGCCAGCGTACCTCCGGTTCCTACACTGCAGGCAATCACATCGAAGCTGGCATCGTTTTTCGTCAGTATTTCCTTACAGCCTTTTACGGCCTTGGGATTGGTTCCCCCCTCAGGAATAAGATAAAAATCACCGAATTGATAGTGGAGTTGGTCTATGAATTGGGCTTGGTTTTTGAGCCGATAGTCCGATCGGGAAACGGGAAAAAGGGTCATGCCTTGGTCTTTGCAAAATTGCAATGTAGGATTGAGTGATCGGTCTTCTTCCCCCCTGACGACCCCAATGGATTTGAAACCTATGATCCTTGCAGCAGCAGCAGTCGCCGCCAAATGGTTGGAGAAAGGGCCCCCAAAAGTCAATAGGGCATCATGCCCCTCCGCTTGGGCTTGTTGGAGGTTGTATTTTAGTTTTCGGAATTTATTTCCCGAAACCGTGGGGTGTAACAAGTCCTCTCTCTTGAGGGTGATTTCACAACCGTTGATGGAGGTGAGGAATTGATTGACTGAATTTTGACTTTCAAATAAAGACATAATGCAGTAAAATTAAAGGTTATCCTTTGAAATATGGCTACCTTTGGGAGGTTAGTTATGGAGCCCGATTTACCTCTTGAAGAAGAAGACTTTTACCTATCCCCCGAGGGATACCGTGTCTTTACCGAAAAGTACCACCTCAAAAGAGGTTACTGTTGTCGGTCCAATTGCCGCCATTGCCCCTACGATTTTGATCCAGGAAGGGCCGTTTAATTTCGGCACAGTTTTTGTTTTTAATTATATAAAAATCATCATGAAAAATATTTGTTTATCGATGCTGATGCTGACCTTGTTAGGGTGCAGCTCCATCAGCGTTTTTACTGACCACGACTCGGGAGTTGATTTTTCAAAATACAAGACTTTTGCATATTTCAAACCGGGAATCGATAAGGTTGAAATTTCAGACTTGGACAAACGAAGGATCTTAAAAGCCATTGATCAACAAATGGAAGGAAAGTCCATAATGAAGTCGGATATGCCCGATTTGTTGGTGAGCATCAATACAACGGCCAAAGAAAAAGTATATGTGAACCAAATGAATTATGGATTTTGGGGCTGGGGCTGGGGCTGGAATCCTTGGATGTGGGGCCCAAATGCCAATACGGTTTCGACCCAAACCGAGGGAGCACTTTATATTGATTTGATCGATGCCAAAACCAAGCAGTTGGTTTGGCAAGGTAAAGGAAAAGGTGGGATCAGTGAGTACACCAAAGATCGGGATGAACGGATCGGAATTTTTGTCGAAGAAATCCTTAAAAACTATCCTCCTGAGTCTGCCCTTTAGGAGGGAATCAGTTCTATTGCCGCTTTGATGGCTTGGGAGATTCCTGCGGGGTTTTTTCCTCCAGCAGTGGCGAAAAAGGGTTGCCCCCCACCCCCCCCTTGGATGTATTGGCCAAGTTCTCGAACCACCTTGCTGGCGTCCATTTCTTTTTCACTGACCAATTTTTTGGAGATATAGCAGCTCAGTATGGGCTTGTCTCCATTGGCAGAGCCAAGAACCAAAAAGAGGTCATCGCGATCTTTTCCCAAAGTGAAGGCGAGATCTTTGATGGATTGCGCATCCAGATCAACGGCTTTGGCCAAAAAGGCAATGCCGTTGCGTTCTTGAATTTCTGTTTGTGCCTCTTGAGCCAAAATTTGACTTTTTAGCTTTCTGAGTTCAATAAGTTCTTTTTTAAGGCTGGTGATTTCAAATTGTAACTGGGTGACTGCTTTGGCGATATCTTGTGGGTTTTTGAGCAAGCCATTGACCTGTTGCAAAAGTCGGTTTTGATCCTCAAAGTATTGCAGAGCTGCCGCACCGGTAATGGCCTCGATCCTTCTGATGCCTGCGGCTACAGCCGTTTCGGAAGTGATCTTAAAATGCCAAATATCAGAGGTGTTTTTTACATGGGTTCCTCCGCAAAGTTCTATGGATTGACCAAAACGAATGGTTCTGACCGTATCCCCATATTTTTCACCAAATAAGGCCATTGCGCCATCGGAAATGGCTTGGTCATAGGGAACATTTCTATTTTCCTCGAGTGGGATTTGTTCTTTGATCCGCGCATTGACAAATTGTTCCACTGCAATCAATTCCTCTGGGCTGAGTTTGGCGAAATGGGAAAAGTCAAAACGGAACATTCCCGAGTGCACCATAGAACCTTTTTGTTCTACATGGGTTCCCAATATGGACCGTAAAGCTTGGTGCATGAGGTGGGTGGCACTGTGGTTACAGGCGGTTTTAAATCGTTGGCCTTGCTCTACGACAGCATTGAATCTGACATTGAGATCGTCGGGCAAAGTTTTGGAGTAATGTAGAATGAGGTTGTTTTCCTTCTTGGTGTCTACAATATAGTGTAGGGATCCATTAGGGGCCTCAAGGTAGCCCTTGTCTCCTACTTGTCCCCCACTCTCTGGGTAGAAGGGGGTGATGTTAAAAACCAATTGGTAGAATTCCCCTTCTTTTTTGGAGCTTACTTTTCGGTATTTGGTAATGCTGACTTGGGTGTTGAGAAGGTCGTATCCTACAAATTCTTCTTCTTCGTCTTCTTTGAGTATTTGCCAATCGTCTGTGGCAGAAACCGCCGCAGCCCTGGAGCGTTCTTTTTGTTTTGCCATTTGTGTATTGAAGCCTTTTTCATCCACTTCAAAACCCCGCTCTCTGGCGATAAGTGCCGTGAGGTCTAGCGGGAATCCAAAGGTATCGTAGAGTTCGAAGGCCTTGGCACCGCTGACTTTTTGGTCTTTGGATGTTTCCAAAAGGGTATCCAGTAGGGTCAAACCTTGATCTAAGGTTTTGAGGAATGAGCTTTCTTCCTCTCTGATCACATTGGCTGCAATGCTTTTTTGTTTGTCCAGTTCAGGAAATACTGACTGAAGTTGGTGGTTGAGGGTTTCCACCAAATGATAAATAAAGGGTTGTTTCTGATTGAGAAAGGTAAAGCCGTATCGAATGGCCCTTCTGAGGATTCTTCGGATGACATATCCAGCACCAGTATTGGAGGGCAACTGGCCATCAGCAATGGCAAAGTAAACAGTCCTCAGGTGATCGGCAATTACCCTGATGGCCCGATCTGTATTTTCATCAGTATGGTATTTAGTTCCAGTTAGGGTTTCAATTTCTTGAATCAAAGGACTGAAAACATCGGTGTCATAATTAGAGGTTTTGCCCTGCAATACCATACACAGTCTTTCGAAGCCCATACCGGTATCAATGTGTTTTTGAGGAAGGGACTCGAGGCTACCATCTGCTTTACGGTTGAATTCTATAAAAACCAAATTCCAAACTTCGATTACTTGGGGGTGGTCTTGGTTGACCAAATCGGCACCAGGGATTTTGGCTTTTTCCTCCTCACTTCTAAGGTCGATGTGGATCTCTGAACAGGGACCGCAAGGCCCTTGATCGCCCATCTCCCAAAAGTTGTCTTTTTTGTTGCCCAACAAGATCCTTTCCTCAGGAACTATGGCCTTCCAATAGTCAAAAGCTTCTGTGTCTTTAGAGAGCTTTTCGGAAGGATCCCCTTCAAAAATGGTGACGTAGATTTTTTGAGGTTCGATGTTGTAAACCTCTGTCAAAAGCTCCCAAGCCCATGCTATGGATTCTTTTTTAAAGTAATCGCCAAAACTCCAATTGCCCAACATCTCAAAAAAAGTGTGGTGGTAGGTGTCGATCCCCACCTCCTCCAAATCATTGTGTTTTCCCGAAACCCTTAGGCATTTTTGGGTATTTGCAAGCCTTTGATTTTTGGGCTTTTGATGCCCCAAAAAATAGGGCTTGAAGGGGTTCATTCCTGCATTGGTAAACATCAAAGTGGGGTCGTCCTTGATGACCATCGGTGCAGAGGGTACAATGGTATGGGCTTTGGACTTAAAAAATTGAAGAAATTGGTTCCTTATTTCAGCAGATTTCATAGTTGGCTTTGACATTAAAAGCGTTACAAATATAACTTTTTTATGTCGAGAACCTCCTCATCATTGGGAAGTATGGATCATTTAGATTATTTGTATATTTGCTTGTTATTAGTGTCAAAACGCTACATTTACCCTTTGTATGGCGGAGGTAAAATATTATTTCGATAAGGAATCGCTTTCCTACAGGCCCATTAATAAAGAGCTGTTTTCTGCCCTTTCTGGTGTGGTTTTGTTTGTTTTGAGCTCTTTTATCTTTGGAGCGATAGTACTATTTTTTCTCTTGAATACCGATGCGCTCAACACCCCCAAGGAGCTGCTTCAAGCTCGGGAAATCGAAAATTTTAAGCTTCAATATGAATTATTGAACAAAAAGTTGGAGCAAATTGAGGAGGTCATGGTCAATGTAGCCGACCGCGACAACAATCTTTATCGGGTTTATTTTGAAGCCAGTCCCATTCCAGAGGAGCAAAGAAAAATGGGATTTGGTGGGGTAAATCGTTATAGGGAATTGGAAGGATTCGACAATTCTGAATTGATCATCAACACGACCAAACGCATTGAAGTCCTCACCAAACAGGTGGTGATTCAATCTCGTTCATTGGAGGAGTTGGAGAGTTTGGCCAAAAGTAAGGAAGACCTCCTGAGAGCCATGCCCTCGATACAGCCCATTCATAAAAATGAT
>JAQCBK010000097.1 GCA_027621505.1 Bacteroidota bacterium
AATTTATTTACAATTTTTTTAGTCCGCTGGTAGAGGGAAAAGCTTACAAAATCTATCCCAGAGGCGTAAATGATAAGTCGATTGCTCAGCAAATCAGTCAAGGGCTGCAGCAGTCTGAACAAACATTTATAAATATAGTTAAAAATAAAATTTATTTTTCTGTTACTGCAACTTCAAAAAATTGCACTTGATCTTTGAGTCGGTTCATCAACATATGAATTATCCGCTTATTGATAGAGGAGGAGGCTTGGGAATAGGCTTCAAATTCTGCAACGGTAAAAAGGCCAATGATCATCCCTTTAAGGGCATTTCTGAATTTTTGATCCTTAAAAAGTGCATTCTCTATATAGGCCAGCCTTTTTTCGATGGAGAGTTCATAAAAGACCCCTTTGAGCTTGACGATATAGTTTTGAAAAACGGAAAGCAGCAGTGGGTTTTGTAGTTTGAGTATGGGTCGGAGGGTATCGTTTTGGAAGCGTTCCTCAAACCCCATATGGTCAAAAGATTTGGCTTTTCCAATCTCGGGGCGGATCCGTTTGATATCATTCGGACGGTCGTTCATCATTTGTGGTTTTTCTAAAATTACAAACTGATGGGCAAGCCCGCTGAATCGTGTAGCGGCTGTTTTTCACTTTTTATCAACACTTGAAAAGCACTGATTAATACTGATCGATCAAAAAACGAATCAAATCGGTGGTGGTAACAATTCCCACCAAAGCACCGTCTTCGACGACGGGAAAACAGTGAAATTCACTTTTTGAAAACAATTCAGCCACTTCCAGTATGGAGGTATTGGGATCTACCGTTACTGGGTTGTTGGCCATCACTTGATCCAGGGTGAAAAGTGAATATACCGATGGGTCGAGCGTATCTTGCTGAGGATTATAGGCATCGACAAAACTGATGCGTTTTAGATCTGTAAGACTGAGGATCCCTTTGATTTGATCCCCTTCAACAACGGGAAGGTGTCTGATTTTGTATTTTTTAAAAAGTTTTTCTGCCTCGTGAAGTCCCATGTTCATCTGCAGGCTAAAGGGCTGGTGTGTCATGATATGACGCACGGGTTCTCTTTTTTTCATGATTTGGGTTTTACCCCAATTTAATACATTTTTTATAAAAAAAAAACTAATCGGAAGATTGAGAGGCCTTTATCATGGCTTTGAGCAAACCCTCCTGAGGTTGGTCATTGGCCAATTCCCAAAACATGATTCCTTTCAATTTATTTTCCCTAGCATATTGGGTTTTTAAAGTGATGGAACGGGCATCGTCAAAAGAAAGGAAAAGCTTTTTTACGGGATGGTAGCCATAGGGTGCTTTGGCCACATCATCCCAATAAAATTCATATCCAGGCTCCAAGCGATCAAAGTTGTTATAACCTATGGCACGTTTGAACTGAGCGGGTTGGAACAGTCCATTGTTTTGGTCGGGAACATTTTCCCAAATCCGCCCATAGAAAGCAGCACCAATAACGATTTGGTCGGCAGGAACCCCAATGTTGAGCAGGTATTGCACGGAGCGATCGGTGGAACGCGACTCAGAAGTATTGGAGTAGAGGGGGGTGTGGTGCCCTGTTTCTTTTGAGTTGTAAAGGTCATAACTCATGATATTGACATGGCTGATCAAAGGCATAACTGCCGCCCAATCGATTGATTGTTCCAAATAGGCAGGAAAGCCTCCTGCGGCAAAACTCAAGATATCATTCGGCTGCATTTCCTTTTTAAGGGCTTTGACCAGCTCAGTAAAGTTATCTTTGTCGTCTTTTCTTACAGGGTGACCATGGGATCCTTGAACTACTGGATACTCCCAATCCAAATCAATGCCATCGGCATTATAGTGAGCAATGATCTGGGCTGTTGATTCGGCAAAGTCCTTACGGCCTTGTGGAGAGGAAAATACTTCAGAACAGGTTTTACAGCCTCCCCAGCCGCCCAAAGAAACCAAGACTTTCAATTGGGGGTATTGTTTTTTTAATCCAGTGAGGTGCATTAAGGTGAGGCTATCTGAGGCATTGTCAATGGCCAATTCGTTTCCCTTAAGGTGCAAGAAACTATAGATCAATTGGGAAACGCCTCGAAGGTCATATTGATCAATCGCATCTTTTCCACCAGAGTAATATGCGATCACCTCGGGTTGAACTGACGTTTTGGAAGCAGAAGAGTTTAATGCCCTTTGATCACATCCCAAAAGCAATAGAAAGGATGCAATGCCATAGGCAATTGATAAGCAAGGTTGAGTGTTCATTTTAGAATAATTGTAAGCCAAATCTACATAATTTGATCCTTACTCGGAAAGTTTGAAGCCATTACAAAAAGTAAAAAAAATAAATTTGTAGTAATTACTTACTTATGACAGAAAAACAAGGAAAAATTTTAGACAGCGCCATTCAATTGTTTGCAAAAGAAGGTTACACTGCTGTTTCCACACGATCGATCGCCCAAAAAGCCGAGGTTTCAGAGGGCTTGATTTTCCGACATTTTATAAACAAAAAAGGACTTTTACAAAGTTTGCTGAAAAGGGGGGAGGAAAGGCTCGAAAAAACCATTTTGACAATTGAAGAGCTCACCCATCCTAAAGTAATACTCAAACATGTGATAAGTCTTCCCTTCAATATGGATGGGAATCAAAAAGATTTTTGGAAGCTCTATTACAGCTTGAGATGGCAAATCAATTCCCCTGAGCTGCCCCTTTTAGATCGCCTTGAAAATAAGGTCATTACCGTCTTTAAAGCATTGGGGTTATCCGATGTTCATTCCGAAGCTGGAGCCTTTATGATGATATGGGAAGGTGCCATCTCACAAATGCTCACTAAAAAACCAAAAAATGCTCCTATGGTATTCCAAGTTTTGATCAAGAAATACGATTTGTAAAAGATTTCCAAGACAAAAAAGTAATCAATCACTTTTATGTGTTTTTAAAACTGTAGAATCAATCTTTGTCCAAAAAAGTAGTTTTTATTCTATTTTAATTAATTTAGA
>JAQCBK010000038.1 GCA_027621505.1 Bacteroidota bacterium
TATATTAAGCTTCATATGGATTTCTTATGTTTTCAATTAGTTTTTGAATTTCACTATCGGGGGCCGGAGTAAATTTAGAAATGGTTAGGGAGACCAAAAAATTAACCAACATAGCGAAAGTACCAAACCCTTCGGGTGAGATTCCAAACCACCAATCTTTTTCGGATCCACCACCGAACCATCCAAATTTAAATTTCGTCATGTAGAAAAGCATCAATAAGACCCCAACTACCATCCCTGCTACGGCACCTTCTTTATTCATTTTCTTACTAAATATTCCCATCACAATCGCAGGAAAAAAAGAGGCAGCCGCCAAACCAAAGGCGAGTGCCACCGTTGCTGCAACAAAACCAGGGGGGTTAATTCCAAAATAGGCAGCCAACATTACCGCACCCACCGCTGACAAACGCGCAGCAATTAATTCTTGTTTTTCACTGACATCGGGCTTGATCATCTTTTTGATCAAGTCATGTGAAACTGAAGATGAAATTACCAATAAAAGACCCGCTGCAGTTGAAAGTGCTGCCGCCAGTGCTCCTGCGGCCATAATAGCAATAACCCAATTGGGTAAATTAGCAATCTCAGGGTTGGCCAAAACCATGATGTCCGCATCTACTTTCAATTCATTGATTTGGGGGTCAGCAACATATTGAACCAAACCGTCTTGGTTTCTATCCTCATAGGTGATAAGGCCTGTTGCCTCCCATTTCCCAAACCATTCAGGGAGAGAAGCATAGGCTTTATTGCTTACGGTTTCGATTAAATTGGTACGTGAAAAAACCGCAACTGCAGGTGCTGTAGTATACAAAATGGCAATAAATAACAAAGCCCAACCTGCAGACTTTCTAGCATCACTGACTTTTTTTACAGTAAAAAATCGAACAATCACATGGGGCAATCCCGCGGTTCCCACCATCAAAGCTGCAGTGATAAAGAATACATCTAAGGTTGACTTTTTTCCAGAGGTGTACTCATGAAAACCAAGTTCACGGTGGAGACCGTCCAGCTTATCCAACAAATAAACCCCGTCCGCTCCAGAAGAACCAAAACCAATTTGAGGGATTACATTTCCAGTAACCATAAGTGAGATGAATATTGCCGGCAACATAAATGCAAAAATCAATACGCAATATTGAGCTACTTGGGTGTAAGTAATTCCCTTCATCCCGCCCAAAACTGCATAGAAAAGGACAATCAACATACCAATGAGGACACCAGTAGTGATATCAACCTCTAAATAACGTGAAAAGACCACACCAACCCCACGCATTTGTCCTGCGATATAGGTAAAAGAAACTATCAAAGCACAAAATACAGCTACCCCTCTGGCTACATTTGAATAATATCTGTCCCCAATAAAATCGGGTACAGTAAACTTTCCAAATTTCCTCAAATAAGGAGCCAGTAAAAGTGCCAACAAAACATATCCACCTGTCCAGCCCATTAAATATACCGATCCATCATATCCGTTAAATGAGATGATCCCTGCCATAGAAATAAAAGAAGCGGCTGACATCCAGTCGGCAGCTGTGGCCATTCCGTTGGCAATTGGAGGAACGCCTTTTCCAGCAATGTAAAATTCACCGGTAGAGGAAGCTCTCGAAATAATAGCAATGGCAATGTAAAGGGTAAAGCTCAGCCCGACAGCAATCCATATCCAATATTGTAAATCCATTATTTTTTGGTTTTGTGTTGTTTATCCAATCGATTCATCAAGTAGATATATACAAATATCAAAATAACGAAAACATAGATGGCGCCTTGTTGGGCAAACCAAAAGCCAAGTTTAAATCCTCCCATTTGAATTTGATTGAGTGAGTCTGCCAAAAGAATTCCAAAGCCAAAAGAAACGGTAAACCATATAGACAGAAGGATCACCAGGTACTTTAAGTTGGTTTTCCAATAGGTATTTTTATCAATCATTGTTTTGATTTATCTCGCTAAATATAAAAATAAAACCGAGCTGAGAAAATTTGTGTAAAATAGAATAAAGCCTGCTATAACTTGATGTAAATTTTTCTTTTAAAGAGTTGGTAAGTCGGAATCCAGAGGATCACTACATAGAGCAATGCATATACCAAAGAAGCGAATTTAGGAGCAACTCCCAAAGTAATGGCTTGGTCCATAAAGGTGGCACTCAGGGAGATCCCCCAAAGTTTTTTGCTGTAAAAAATAGTGTAAAAAATGCCAGACAAAGTATAAGCAAAGATGGCATTCATCCCAAAAACCTGAGCCATTTTAAATCGATCCGCATGGCCCTTAATGTCAACCCAATAAACAAATAACGCTAAAAGCAAACAACTGATTCCCCCCATAATCAGAACAAAGGAACTGCTCCAAATACTCTTGTTAATCGGCATCAGATATTGGAAAAAATCGCCCATAACAAGTAGGGTGGCTGCCATAAGAAAAAGCTTGAGCAACTTGTCCTTAAGCTCCGCTTTGGAGATCAATATGAAACCTGCCATCATCCCCAGTAAACCACTGGTTACCGCCGGGAAGGAGCTGAGTATCCCCTCTGGATCCCAAGTTTTTTTCCAAAGATAACCGGGTAAGTAACTTTGGTCAATGTAATTGGCCCAGTTTTTTCCAGGTTCGCTCAGATCGGGCATTCCTATGCCGGGGATCGGGAGGTATTTCATAACCAACCAGTACAGCACCAAAATCACTGCAGCAATAATGAGTTGAGCCTTTCTTTTGGTATACAGAAATAGCAAACCACAAACCATAAAAACCACTGCAATTCGGGGTAAGACACCGACCCAACGGATCCTACCAAAGTCAAACGAGGGCCAAAACCAAAGGAAGAGTCCCACCAAATATATTTTTAAACTGCGCCACAATACTTTTTGAACCAATTGTTTTCTACTAAGGCCTTTTTCCTCCTGCTTGGTTAGGGATAAAACAATAGAAACCCCTACTATGAATATAAAAGTGGGGAAAACATAATCTGTGGGTGTCAGACCATTCCAGTCTGCATGAAGAAGAGGGGCGTAAACATGATTCCAAGAGCCAGGGTCATTGACAATGATCATTAAGATGATGGTCAAACCACGTAAAATATCAAGGGATAAAAGTCTGGTATTTGAATTTTCCATAAAAAATCATAAAATGCTAATCCCATAAATGTAAGGAAAATGGATGAATCAAAAAATGGAGTTTTTGGATTGGCTACTCTAAGTTATGTTTATCGAGACACCTTTGATATTTTAAAAATTCCATTCCATGCAAAAAGCATATGAAAAGACTACCATATGTATCGCGTATAAGAAATTTATTCAATAGCTTTATGTCCTACATATTTAAACGATTCTTCCGTTGCTTCTTCAAACCGCTATTCCCTATTTAAGTCTTGCATTTATAATTGCCCTTGGTGCCTCTCTATTGTTGGGAATTGCCAAATCGGGCATTAAAGGGTTGGCCGTTTTGATCGTTACTGGTTTAGTATTGGTTTACGGAGCAAAAGAGTCTACGGGAATTTTGATGCCCTTACTGATTTGTGGAGATATTTTGGCGGTAATCTATTACAAGCGTCATGTCAAGTGGATCTATCTTGTCAAGCTTCTGCCGTGGATGGTATTGGGGGTGTTGGTTGGGGTTGTATTTGGAAAGGATTTACCAGAGGAACTTTTTAAATCGGGTATGGCCATTATCATTCTCCTCAGCGTTATCATGATGTATTATTGGGAACGAAAAAAAGACCAAAAGGTTCCAACCCATTGGAGTTTTGCTGCATTAATGGGGATGATGGCCGGATTCACCACCATGGTAGGCAACTTGGCAGGTGCCTTTTCTAATATCTATTTTTTAGCCATCAAATTGCCTAAAAATGAATTTATCGGTACAGCAGCATGGTTGTTTTTCATTATCAATCTATTCAAGGTTCCTTTTCACATCTGGTCGTGGGGTACCATCAATTGGGCCTCATTTCAAATCAGCATGAGTTTGGTTCCTGCAGTAATTGCAGGTTTTGGGTTGGGTGTTTTTCTAGTTAAAAAAATCAACAATGACAATTACCGAAAACTGATTCTTATCCTGACGGGGCTGGGAGGATTGGCGATATTATTGCAGTAATTATTTGGCAACGTTCACCGCTCGCGTTTCTCGTATAACCGTGACCTTTACCTGACCGGGATAGGTCATATCCGTTTGGATTTTTTGAGAAATCTGAAATGAGAGTTCGGCTGATTGATCATCAGATACCTTATCACTCTCTACAATGACCCTAAGTTCACGACCAGCCTGGATGGCATAGGCTTTGTTGACCCCATTGAAATCATAAGCGATATTTTCAAGATCCTTCAATCTTTGGACATAACTGTCCAAAACCTGTCTTCGAGCCCCTGGTCGGGCTCCCGAAATAGCATCACAGACCTGAACAATCGGCGACAACAAGGAAGTCATCTCTATTTCGTCGTGGTGGGCACCAATAGCATTGCAAACTTCCTTTTTCTCTCCATATTTATCAGCCCATTCCATTCCCAAAATCGCATGAGGGGTTTCAGTTTCTTCCTCTGGAACTTTTCCGATGTCATGTAACAAGCCCGCACGTTTGGCCAATTTGGGGTTGAGTCCCAATTCAGAGGCCATTACACCACAAAGTTTAGCTACTTCTCTTGAATGCTGTAAAAGATTCTGACCATAAGAAGAGCGGTATTTCATTCTTCCAATGATTTTGATGAGATCTGGATGAAGACCATGGATCCCCAAATCAATGACTGTTCGTTTCCCCACTTCTGTAATTTCATTCTGAATTTGTTTGGTGGTTTTGTTGACCACCTCCTCTATTCTGGCAGGGTGAATTCTTCCATCGGTAACCAATCGATGCAAAGACAAACGAGCGATCTCGCGACGAACAGGATCAAAACAGGAAAGAATGATGGCCTCGGGGGTATCATCAACGATGATTTCTACCCCCGTGGCGGCTTCAATTGCACGGATATTCCTTCCCTCCCTACCTATAATTCTTCCTTTTACATCATCTGAATCCAAATTGAAAACGGACACACAATTTTCAATCGACTCTTCCGTTCCTATTCGCTGGATGGTATTGATGATAATCTTCTTGGCCTCCTGTTCAACAGTTAATTTAGCTTCCTCCAAGCTTTGTTGAGCAAAAGCCATGGCTTCAGACTTGGCTTTATTTTCAAGTAAACTAATCAATTCTTTTTTGGCTTGATCCGCTGACAAACCAGATATGGTTTCTAATTTTTCAACTTGGATTTTGTGGGAAGCTTCAACTTCCTTCATTTTATCCTCTAACTTCTCAATTTTTTTATCAAATGCCTCGTTTTTTTGATGAAGTGAATCAGACAAATTTTTATTACGGTTGATCTCTTTGCTTAGCTTGTTTTCTTTATCTCTGAATCTATTTTCAATCTCAGCTATATTTTTTTCCCTTTGGAAAATCATTTTTTCATGTTCAGACTTCAACTCAATAAAACGTTCTTTGGCTTGAAGTATTTTTTCACTTTTGATCCTTTCACCTTCTCTTTTGGACTGATTAAGAATTTGCTTAGCCTCTTCCTTTGCATCTTCCAATTGCTTAATATTTTTACTTCTCTGAAGGATCACCCCCAACACTACCCCAACAGAAATAGCAATTAGGGAGATGATGACTATATTGGTTGTTAATTCCATTTGATTTAATTTTTACCATTAAAAAAGCCTGCATCAGCACAGAGTTTTTGTATAAACTCCTAAAAAAAAAAGTTTGAGGCTACACAACTGATCAAGGATCTACTCTGGGTAGCTTGCTTTTACAATCATAACTCACCTCTTTTAAATTAAAGCTCGTTGAGTTTATCAAAAATTCACCAATACAGGCAGTATGTATTTTATTTAAAGAACTTAGTAATTAGAAAGATGCACATCAATCAAATCAATCAATTCACTGACTTTATCGGATGGGCTTTCCTTCAAATTATTTTTTTCAAGCTGATTTTCCAATTGGGCTGCGTATTGCAGGGCACACATGGCCAAAACATCTTGTTTATCACGAACGGCGTAGTTTTGCTGGAGCTGTTTACTCATCTCATCAACTTTCTTAGCTGAACTTCTCAATGAAGCCTCTTGATCTGGAGATATTGTTAAAGGATACACCCGATCAGCCACGGTCAATTTGATTTTTATTTTTTCACTCATGTATTATCTTACTTCAGAGAGTTGTTGAATACAAAAATCTACTTCCTTGATTAAACTATTTATTTTTCTTTTGGTAATCGCTTTACTTTCTTTACTGCCAAGCAAGGAATTAGCCATCTTCAAGGAATCATTTTCCATTTTTAGTTCCGAAACTTGAGACTTCATGGAGTTTGAGGCTTGTTCTAACTCTAAATTTGCTGCTTTTAATTGATTAATCAAAAGATGATTTTCTTTGAGCTTATTAAGCAATTGAACAATTTTTTCCTCTAAAACATCGAAATCAGTCATCGAAAATTTATATAAGGTGGTTAAATCTTGCGTAGGACAAAGTTAATGATTCCAAACATAAATGTTTACAGTTATAGTCTATTTTAAAAATTTTAACAAAAAACATCATTTCCTATGGAAAAATAACTTGATTGGCGGTGGTATATTGAATAAAAAATTCAAAGAGTAAGGGCCGCTCGTATTCATCTACTGGATGCATTCTAAGCGTATAGTTTTTGGACTCGGTTTTAATGATATAGACATCTCCAAAATTTTTGATTCTCCTTACTGTTCTTAGGTCTATAACGGTTTTATAAATTGTTCCGTAAGACAATAAATGATTTTTAATCGTCAAATAAGGTTTTTTATAACTGCGTAACAAATAGATAAAAAGTGAAAATCCTAAAAGAGGTATGATATAACTCATAAAAAAATTTGGACTTAGATAAATTAAAATTAAACCAATTAAAGCCCATATAAATAGAATTAGAAGTTGTTTTCTGGAATAGGAAGTGTCGTAGGAAAATTGTAATTCTTTGTTTAGATCTAGGGGCATAAATATAAATTTTCAAATTTGGATATAATTCACAAAAATAAAAACCTCATCAGAAATCAGATAAAGTAATGGGTAAAAAAAATGTATTTTTGAAATAGTGCAAAATTCATTAAAAAAAAATATTGTAATCGGGTTTCTGGTACTACTCAATCTTCCTGTTTGGGGACAAAACGAGACCAACTTGATAGCGCCGCTGGAACTTCCATTTTCTCTTTCTGGAACCTTTGGTGAACCACGAAACACACATAACAATTTGGGAATAGATGTTAAAACCAAGGGGAAAGAGGGATTGAAAGTGAAGAGTGTTGCTGAAGGATACATAAGTAGAATTAGAGTCTCTCTTGGAGGTTATGGAAAAACATTGTATATCAACCATCCTGATCAGACGACTTCAGTCTATGCTCATCTCAAAAAATTCGCACCTAAAATAGAGTCTTACGTTAAAGAGATGCAGTATGAGAAGGAATCATATACCCTCAACAGTTTCCAAAAAAAGATAAATTTCGTATCGGGGCTGGAGAGGTGATCGCTTTTTCAGGGAACACTGGAAGCTCATCGGGCCCTCATTTGCATTTTGAAATTAGAGATACCAAAACCCAAAAACCGATTAACCCATTGTTATTTGATCTTCCAGTAATGGACAGTCAAAGACCGCAAATACAAAAATTATTTTTGTTCTATCCCCGAAACGAAAATATTCTAGTCCATTCAGAGCCAGTTGCACTTCAAAAAGTAAGTGACAGCACTTACACCACAAGGTTGCTAAAAACGTCCGGGCAAATTGGCATTGGCCTTCAAATGTTCGATCGACAAGATTTGAGTTACAGCAAAAATGGAATTTTCAAAGCTCATGTAAAAGTCAATGGGGTCACCATTGCCAATTACGAGTTTGATCAATTGGATTACTCTGATTCAGATAAATTATTCATCATGGTCGATTATCCCAATTTTGTGAATCGAAAAGTCAAAATTCAAAAAATGTTTTTTCAGAATCATGAGCCCTTAAGCTTTATCAAGTTTTTGAAAAATGAAGGGGTTTTTGACATCGCTATTGGTAAATCATATCTCACAAGAATAGAGATTGAAGATTTTTCGGGGAATTCCTCCTCTATCGAAATGTATATTGAGGGCGCTCCAAAAAAATTACCAAAAAATCCTTTGGAAGGGAAATTGATTGAACCGCAAAGGGACTACCTCTTTGAATGGGATGACAAAGAAATATATTTTCCCAAAAAAACATTCTTTGGAAATGCAATCCTTCAAATGGAGGGGGATGAAAACCTGCTAAGTATTGGCCCCGATTTATTTCCTTTTCAAAAGGAGTATGAAATCAGGTTCAAAGTAAATCCAAAAGATTCACTCTATAAAAAGCAAACATTCATTGCTAAAAAAAATGAGAATAGACTGATGTATTTACCCACTTCCATAAAAGAAAATTATTGGATAACAAAGGTCAAGGGTATGGGAGATTATACCTTAGCCAGAGATTCAATTGCACCCAAAATTCAACCTTTGAATTTTAAACCCAATCAATGGCTTAGTAAGTTTAAATTTATTAGAATTAAAATATCAGACGACTTTTCGGGAATCAAGTCCTATCGAGGAACGATCAATGGAGAGTGGATTCTCTTTGAGTACGAGCCCAAAAGAGAAGAACTTACTTATCAATTTTCAGATAAAATATTTAAATCTGCAAAACATGAGTTGCGTTTGGAAGTTGAAGATAATACAGGAAATAAAGCCATCTACGAGACTACTTTTTTAAGGAAGTACAATTTGGAGTAATATCCCTTTATTTTTGAAACTCCATAAGTGAGGCGATCAAATAATCTATCTCCTCTTTGGTGTTAAATGAAGAAAAAGAAAACCTTAGCGATGGATATTTTTTAACCTCCTCCGACCTTTTTAGGTTCGCCAAAACATGAGATCCTATGTCTACCCCAGCCTGACATGCACTTCCTTTAGAACAGGCAATCCCTTTAAGATCCATATGAAAATTGAGTAATTGAGATTTGGAGGCTTCCAATGGCAGAGCCACATTGACCAACGTATAGGTGCTGCGTTCTAGGTTTTCACACAATCCATTAAAGTGCACCTGAGGATAAATATGCTTTAGCTTTTCTATAAAATATTTTTTTAGCCCTAAAATATAGTCCTTTTCAGAGTCCAAATTCTCATAGGAGACTTCGATCGCCTTTTGCAATCCAACGATATTGTGAACGGATTCTGTTCCTGCTCTAAGCCCCCTTTCTTGCGGTCCACCAACGATAAAGGGTTCCATCCCTGTATTATTTTTAATATAGGCAAAGCCAATCCCTTTGGGCCCATGAAATTTATGAGCTGCCGCTGATAGAAAATCAATCGGTTGAGATGTTAGATCGTAGGGGTAATGTCCTACCCCTTGAACAGCGTCGGTATGAAAAAAAGCCCCCTCAGCCCGGCAAATTTCTCCGACACGATTGATGTCGAGTACATTTCCAATTTCGTTATTGATGTGCATCAAACTGACTAATTTTTTGGAATCATCAGCCGATAGTAAGCTTTGGAGATGATCCAAGTTTGGAGATCCGTTTTCATCCAAATCAACATAGCGGATCCTTACCCCTTCTTTTTCTAAATCATCGAGAGGATGCAGTACAGCGTGGTGTTCGATGGGAGAGGAAATGATGGTTTTAACATGGAGATCTTTGACCGCACAACGAAGGATCATGTTGTCTGATTCTGTACCCCCTGAAGTAAAAATTATTTCTTGAGGTTGACAGTTCAACAACTTGGCAATACTTTTTCTGGCGGTTTCCAATGCCGATTTTGCAGTCCTTCCATAAGCATGAGTAGAGGAGGGATTTCCAAAATTGGATGACATACTTTGCGTCATCACCTCAATTACCTGCTTTCGCATTGGGGTTGAGGCCGCATTATCGAAATAAACCTTCATCCATATATGGTGTGATCACAGCTGTAGTTTAGCCGCGGTTTTCAAAAGTTTTTAATGTTTCGGTAATGATACTGATACAATCATATAGCTGTTCTTCATTCATCACCAGTGGGGGCGCAAAACGAATGATATTTCCGTGGGTAGGTTTGGCCAAAAGACCATTGTCTCTCAATTTTAAACATATATTCCAAGCCGTGTCGCTTTCTGGAGCATCGTTGATGACAATGGCATTAAGCAAACCTTTTCCTCTGACCAAGGTCACAATATTACTATCCGTTATATAGCGATTCATTTCCGCTCTGAATATTTCCCCAAGACGTCGGGCATTCTGAGCTAATTTTTCCTCCTGAACCACCTCCAGCGCTTTTTTTGCGATGGTAACCGCCAAAGGGTTCCCGCCGAAAGTACTTCCATGCTGACCGGGTTGGATGACTTCCATTACATTATTGTCACACAGCACTGCCGATACTGGATAGGTGCCGCCGCTGATGGCTTTTCCTAGGATTAGCATATCGGGGCGAACATAGGTTTCGGATTGCTGTTCACATGCATTTTGACAGCTACAATTCCCACAAACAGCAAGCAAAGAACCTGTTCTGCCGATACCGGTTTGTATTTCATCTGCGATTAGCAACACATTATACTTCTCACAAATGGCTTTAGCAGCCCTTATAAAATTTGGATCAGGGGTATAAACCCCTGCTTCCCCTTGAATCGGCTCGACGAGGAAACCTACCACGTTGGGATTGGTTTCCAATACCGCCTCCAATGCTTCCAAATCGTCATAAGGAACATGAATAAAACCTGATGCATAAGGTCCAAAATTGCCTTTGGAATTTGGATCGGTAGAGAAAGAAATAATCGTGGAGGTTCGACCGTGGAAATTGTTATTGCAAACAATAATCTGGGCTTGGTTTTCAGTCACCCTTTTCTTTTGATATCCCCATTTACGAGTAATTTTAATTGCCGTTTCAACGCCTTCAGCTCCCGTGTTCATGCAAAGCACTTTTTCGTAACCGAAATAATCGGTTACATACTTCATATACTCTCCCAACTTATTGTTGTGAAATGCTCTGGAAGTGAGCGTGAGGGTTTCTGCTTGTTCTTTCATAGCACCCACAATTGCTGGATGACAGTGTCCTTGATTCACTGCAGAATAGGCCGATAAAAAATCATAGTATTTTTTTCCTTCTACATCCCATAAATAAACACCTTTCCCCTTGGCTAAGACAACAGGAAGCGGGTGATAGTCGTGAGCCCCGTGTTTTGCCTCCAAATCCAAATAGTAATCCTGTATTGACCTTTCCGTGGTGTCCATCTTAAATCTATAATTATGTTTATGGTTATAAATAAAATACGCTGTAAAAATAAGAATATAATTACACTTCCACATATCTGTAGAACTTCCTTCAAAATAAATAGAAATTAGTTCAAGGCTTTGTCCAATTTGTTTGAATTGGGTAAAAAAACAATACTATTTTTGTGAAATGGCAAAAAAATTTACTTCCGAGCGATATGAAAAAATAGAAGTAGTTGATATCACTTCTAAGGGAAAAGGAGTCGTAAAATCAGATGAGGGGAAAGTAATCTTTGTCTCAGGCGTTATTCCTGGGGACATCATCAGTTTGGAGACCTACAAAAAAAGGCGGGGATATTTTGAAGCCCGATTGACTGAAATCAATCAACCCTCTGCATCAAGAGTAGAACCTGTTTGCGAACATTTTGGAGTATGTGGAGGTTGCAAATGGCAGAACATGAGTTACAAAGCCCAACTGCAATTCAAACAAAAAGAAATTACTCACAACATGAAACACCTTTCTGGTATGGAATTACCGGAATTTGATGCGATTCAAGGATCATCCCAAGTTTATTTTTATCGTAACAAAATGGAGTACAGCTTCTCCAATCAACGCTGGTTGACCAATGAGGAAATCGCAGACGGGTCTAAAGAGATGGAAAAAAGGGGATTGGGATTTCACAAGGCGGGGATGTGGGACAAGGTGGTTGACATTCGGAATTGTCATTTACAGGCCAATCCTGCCAATGAAATACGAAATGCTGTCAGGGATTTTGCTTTGAAAAACCAAATGGAGTTTTACAACCCCAAAAGCCAAGATGGATTGCTGAGAACCCTTATGATCCGCAATTCAAATCTCGGTGAATTTATGGTTTTAATTCAATTCTATAAAGAAGACCGACCAAAAAGGGAGGCCCTATTGGAATTTCTGAAAAATCATTTTGATATTGCTTCATTGCTCTATTGCATTAACCCTAAAGCCAATGATACACTTTATGACCAAGAGATCATTTGTTATGATGGAAAAACCTATATAGTGGAGGAAATGGAAGGCTTGCGATTCAAAATCAATGCCAAATCTTTTTTTCAAACCAATACCCAGCAGGCCTACGAATTGTATAAAATTGCCCGAACATTCGCTCAACTTGAGGGTAATGAATTGGTATATGATCTCTATACGGGTACGGGAACCATTGCACAATTTATTGCAAAAGACTGTAAAAAAGTGATCGGAATAGAATCTGTTCCTGAAGCAATAAACGCAGCAGTAGCAAATGCCCAGGAGAATGGAATTGAAAATACATTTTTTGAAGTGGGTGATATGCGCAAAGTTTTCAATGATGACTTTATTAAAAGACACGGCAGGGCTGATGTAGTCATCACCGATCCCCCTCGCAGTGGAATGCATCCCGACGTCGTAAAACAATTGCTCAATATAGCCCCAAGAAGAATCGTTTATGTCAGCTGTAACAATGCTACCCAAGCTCGAGATTTGTCTTTGATGAAAGATCATTATCGACTGGTCCGATCCATGGCGGTCGATATGTTTCCGCAGACCCAACATGTGGAAAATGTCGTACTTTTGGAAAAGATTTGAGGCCATGATCCCCCGAAGTATAATTTTCCTTTTTCTTTTGACCCTTATTTCCTGCGAAAAAGATGACATCTGTTTGGAGGGAACCCCCGCCACCCCAATGATGATTGTATTGTTTAAAGATCATCAAAATCCGGAAGCCAAAAAAGGAGTTAGTGAGTTACTCATCCGAGGTATTGATCGTGAAGAGGCCCTGATTACCTTCACCGGTGACTCTGTCGCATTACCACTAAGAAACAACTTTGAATTCACCCAATATGAACTCACTTGGACTACCTCTACTCCCACTCTTCTTAGTGACACCATCCAAATCAATCATCGCCAATTTGACATTTACCTGAACCGCGCCTGTGGGTATAAATCCACATATATTTTTGAGGATCCTTCCCATTACATGCTCACTCAGGGAGCGGGTTGGATCGAAAAGCTTGAAAAAATTAAAGACACCATCACAGATGAAAAAAGTGCACATTTGGCCATTTATCATTAACCTTATCTTTGCGGTATCTTTGGTGACAGCTCAAGATCTCGAAGCGGAGCGAACAATCGATTCTCTAACGGTTGAAGAAGCAGAGGAAAACTTTGATTCAGTGGTGGATACCTTAAAAAAAAGAGAAAAAAAACCCTACACCCTTAGGTTTGGAATCGATCTTTCAAAACCTTTTATGGCACAATTAAATAAAGATTATTTCGGAATCGAACTGGTGGGTGACATCCGATTTTTTTCTGAGTTTTACGGTGCGGTAGAGCTTGGGAATGAAAGAAAAACACAGCAATCCGAAAGAATCAATTTCAGTACTTCCGGAACCTATATCAAAATCGGTTTTGACTACAACATGTACAAAAATTGGAAAGGAATGAACAATTCCATTTATCTTGGCATGCGTTTGGGTAATAGCTTTCAAAAACAGACCCTCAATGAATACGAGCCCTATCAGATCAACCATTACTGGGATACTGAGCCAATCAGCAAAGGACCGCTAAACAAAGAATATGATGCGCTCCAATCCCGATGGTTGGAGATCGTAGCTGGAATAAAAGTAAAAATGTTCAACAACGTATACATGGGCTTTAGTATGAGACTCAATCGATTGATGAATCACAAACAACCAGAAAACTTTGACAATCTATTCATTCCCGGTTTCAATAAAAAAACCGATGAAAATGTATGGGGAGCAGGCTTTAACTATACTTTGACCTATGCCATACCCATCAAGCTATGATCACGATGACTGACCATTCTCTTGATTTTTAATCTTATGTATTTTCTTGGTCCCTTCATAGATAGGAAATAAACACAAACGCGTTTCCATTTTTCCATTAAAGAGCTTTATTTTTTTAGTTGGGCGCAATCCGATAAATTTCAATGCATCAAAATTAGAACTGATCAGCCATGCGTTGGTATTGGGATAAGACTGCTTAAAAGTATTTCCAATCTTTTGATACATTTCATCGATATTTCCTTCCAGGCGTTGTCCATAGGGGGGATTGGTCAACAAATGCAAAGGCTGATCTCCCATTTTTTGAGAATTGTAAAAGTCTGCACGATTGACTTGAATAAATTCCTCTAAACCTGCATTTTTGATATTGTTAATTGATTTTTCGATGGCAGATGGCGCTTTATCAAAGCCATAAATTTTTCCCACTGGAGAAGACACCCTACTGAGCTGTGCGGATCTAATTTTTTGAAAAAGATCTTTGTCCCAATCCTTCCATTTTTCAAAGGCAAAAGCTTTTCGATGTAGGTTGGCTGGTATATTGCAAGCCATCATTGCTGCCTCGATCAGAAAGGTACCACTGCCGCACATGGGGTCCAGGAAATCGGTTTTTCTATCCCAAGCGGAAGTTTGAATTATGCCTGCGGCAAGGACTTCATTGATGGGGGCTATGTTGGTCAAAGAACGATAACCTCGATGATGTAGGGAGCTTCCTGAGGTATCCAAAGAAAGACTACAATGTTTATCAAAAATGTGAAGATGAAGCCTAATATCAGGATCATGGGTATCCACAATGGGACGTTGGCCAGTATCTTTTCTAATCCGATCTACAATGGCATCCTTACTGCGCTGTGAGACGTAGAGTGAATGATTGAATATCTTACCATGAACGACACTATCGATGGCAAATGTTTGTTTACTATCAAGGATATTTCTCCAGTCGAATTGGTATATATTTTCATACAACTCTATCTCCCCTCCCGCACGAAACTCGAAAAGGGGTTTAAGAATTTTTAAGGCATTTCGTAAGCAGAGGTTGGCTTTGTACATAAAGCCTTTATCCCCCTTAAACTTGACCAAACGATTGCCAGCTGATACCTCTAAAGCGCCTAAATTCCTAAGCTCCTCTAGCAAAACAGGCTCCATACCATAGAAGCATTTGGCCAACATCTGAAAATTATTTTCCATGGAATTTAAATCGTTCTAAAAGTACTACTTTTACAGAACTAAGTTGCGCAAATTCGTGTCATCATCCAACATTCTTTTCTTGATACTTCCCTTCCTGGGGGCCTTGGCTGGTATCGCAATCGCCAAGATCATTCCCTTCAAAAACATATTGGGTTTAAAATTAATTCTATCATTCAGCGGAGCATTTCTATTGGGAATCACCATTTTTGAATTGATTCCTGAAATCTTTTCGACAGGAAAAAAACAGTTGTCCATTTTTGTAATGAGCGGCATCCTATTTCAAATTCTATTGGAAACTTTCTCCAAAGGGGCCGAGCACGGACATCTTCATTCAAATGGCACTAATATTTTTCCAATCGGTTTATGGATTAGCCTATGTATTCATGCCTTACTTGAGGGAATGCCCTTATCCAATCAGATGGAGTTGACCTATGGAATTGTAATCCATAAAATTCCCATTGGCATGATTTTATATTTTATAGTAGAAAAAATAAATATTTCTGTCATTACAAAGTGGTCAAGTTTACTGATTTTTTGTTTAATGACACCTCTGGGTAGTGGTTTAGTGTATTATACTGACCTATTCTCAAACTATCAATTAGAAATTACAGCATGGGTCGTTGGAATGATCTTACACATCTCTACCACCATCCTTTTTGAAAGCTCTGACAATCATACCTTTACATTCAAAAAAATTGGAATAATATTATTAGCCATTATTTTTGCTTTTTTTCTGTAGCGATTTTTACCACCTATTACATTATCTCGACCATTTATGAATTTATCTCCGCCAGCTTTTACTTTGCTGTTTTTTATGACAAATTAATTTGTCAACTTTGTTCACAGATATAGTTAATAATATGCAACCCAACATTAAATTACCATTTCATTATTACGTGAAAGTCATTATCAAGATCCCTGACTTTATGGGGATCTTGGGTTGCATAAAAAAACTGAATAGGTTTTTTAAAATTGTTTTTTCGAAGGGGTCGGACCTTGGTTTTAGTTTTTGGTACACTGTTAATGTGAAACTCCCTTACTCACATTTCTTTTATTGCTCCAAACAGTGTAAGACCCCTTTTTTTATTAGACCTAATCTAAAAAGATTTACTCAACCTGCGTATTTTCTGTAATATTTATCAATTAATTATTTTAGCCCCTTTTTAAGGGGCTTTTTTTTGGATTTAATCGATCTGAATCAGGAACATTTTGAAAGAGATGGGTCAAAAAAAAGACCCCAACATGAATGTTGGGGTCTCGAAGAAGGCGGTGACATACTCTTCCACCGTGTGGCAGTACCATCTGCGCTGATGGGCTTAACTTCTCTGTTCGGAAAGGGAAGAGGTGAGCCCCATCGCTATAACCACCTTAATTTTCGTAGCGTTTTTGCACTACATAATAATGTGACGTATTGAGAAAACAGAACAAAAAGAATTTAATTAAAAGCAATTTGAAAGAAAAAGTTCTACGATAGGCTTACGGGTAATTAGTATCACTCGGCTAAGACATTACTGCCTCTACACCTATGACCTATCAACGTAGTCG
>JAQCBK010000098.1 GCA_027621505.1 Bacteroidota bacterium
ACCCGTCCGCAGCAGGAACTTAAAGTTGCTGAGCAGCTCTCAGCAATGGGAATTACAAACTACTGCCCAACAATCACCCTTTTAAAACAATATTCTGATAGAAAGAAAAAAGTAAATAAACCCCTGCTTTCTTCTTATGTTATGATTGAGTTGGAAGAAAACCAGCGCAATAAAGTTTTTTCATGTTCAGGTATTGTAAGATACTTGTTCTATCTAGGTAGACCAGCTGTTGTTCCTACCTTTGAGATCAATCTGATGCAAAACCATTTAAACGGGGTATATAACGATATTGAAGTAACGACGCTTAGTGTGGGAGATTCCCATACCATTACCCAAGGCCCTTTTTCGGGGGTTTCGGGAAAAGTAGTCGAAACAAATAACACAAAAGTTAAATTGGAGCTCGCCTCTTTAGGGATGCGTATTACCCTGAAAAAACAGGCGGCTTAAAACGTAACTTTTTTGATTTTTAATGAAAAATTTAACTTTGCCCAAGTGGGACAGATGCGGCGGAGCCTTAAAAAAAACCAACTATTCTAATTATGCTAGGTGAGCTGATCACTTCTAAAACACGTCTTCGATTACTAATAAAATTTTTTATCTCCCAGGCCAATCGTGGGTATCTAAACGGTTTAGCTAACGAATTGGGAGAATCTACCAACGCGATCCGAAAAGAGCTTAATCATCTACAAGGAGCTGGCTATCTAGAAAAAATTAAAGTGGACAACAAAGTAGAGTACAAAGCCAACATCAATCACCCGCTTTTTGAAATAATGCAAAAAGTCGTTTTAAAGCATCTTGGCTTAGAAGATGTGGTTGAAAATGTCCTGGAACGCTTGGGGGATGTCGATCAAATCATCCTTGTTGGAGACTACGCCAAAGGAAACGACTCCGGTCTTATTGAAGTATTTCTTATAGGTCAAAGCCTTAACATGGATTACATTGCTCAGCTAGAAGACAAAATAGAAGATCTTATTGGTAGAAAGGTGAGTTTTTATTTAGCTTCCAAATTTTTGGCCGACCGGGAGCATATCGTACTTTTTAGCGCAAAAGAAAGCAAGTAATGATGAAACCAAAAGCAATAATTGTTTCCGGATATTTTAACCCCTTACACAAAGGACACCTCGAACTTTTTGAAAAAGCAAAAGCGGCTGGAGATCAACTTTGGGTGGTAGTAAACAGCGATTTGCAAAGAGCACTAAAGGGGAGTAAGGAATTTATGGATCAAGATGAGCGTTTGCTAATCGTAAGCGCCATTGGAATTGTAGATAAAGCACTTATCTCAATTGATAAGGATAAAACCCAGTGTGCTACCCTGTTTGATTTAGCAGATAAGTACTCTGGTGAGTATGAGCTCTATTTTGCTAATGGTGGAGATCAGAACAATGATTCTATTCCGGAGGTGTCTGTTTGTCAACAAAAAGGGATTGGTCTTATTGAAGGATTAGGAGATAAGATCCAATCTTCTTCCTGGCTTTTAAAAAAATAAAAATGCAGATTAAAAACATTTGTTGTATCGGAGCGGGATATGTAGGGGGGCCAACGATGGCGGTTATTGCGCTTAAATGTCCACACATCAATGTTACGGTCGTCGATGCCAATCCAGAGCGCATAAAGGCTTGGAACGGGCCTTTAAACGCCTTACCAGTTTATGAGCCGGGTCTTGCAGAGGTAGTTAAAGAAGCACGAGGCAGAAATTTGTTTTTTTCAGAGGATATTTCGGGTAACATCGAAAGGGCAGAAATGATCTTTATGGCCGTAAACACCCCCACGAAAACCGAAGGCGAGGGTGCCGGTATGGCTGCAGATCTTCGCTATGTTGAGGCCTGTGCAAAAGATATCGCTAAGTATTCCAAATCGGATAAAATCGTAATCGAAAAGTCAACACTTCCGGTTCGAACTGCTGAAAAAATTAAAGAAATCCTAGAAGAGAATTCTACCAACATCCACTTCGAAATACTCTCCAATCCCGAGTTTTTAGCGGAGGGCACGGCTATTCAAGATTTGTTTAAATCAGACAGGGTACTTATTGGTGGAGATGAAACGGAATCTGGTCAAAAAGCCGTTCAAGCACTAGTTGATGTTTATGCCAATTGGATACCAGAAGAAAAAATCCTAACCACCAATGTATGGTCATCAGAGCTTGCTAAACTCGCTTCTAATGCCATGCTTGCCCAACGAATTTCATCTATAAATAGCCTTTCTGCGCTTTGTGAAAAAACAGGAGCTAATATCGATGAGCTTTCCAAAGCTATCGGAATGGACCACCGAATTGGACCCTATTTTTTAAAAGCCTCTGTCGGTTTTGGAGGGAGTTGTTTTCAAAAAGATATTTTAAACCTAGTTTACTTATGTAAGTATTATGGTTTAGATGAGGTTGCTGAATACTGGCATCAGGTAATAAAAATCAATGATTACCAAAAAGACCGTTTTGCTCAAAAAATTATCGACCATTTTGGGGGTGATTTAACCGGAAAAAGAATTGCGATTTTAGGCTGGGCATTTAAAGCAAACACCAACGATTCAAGAGAATCAGCCGCAATTTACGTTGCTGAAAAATTACATAAAGCTGGGGCTACCATAGAAATTTATGATCCTATGGTATCCGAAGATTCTATATATAGCGACGTACGTTTTTATTGGAAAGAAATTCCTAAAACCCATAAGGATAGATTTGACGTGCTCAAAGGTTCACCAAATTTTAATAATGTTGATGCATTTGCCATTGTTACAGAGTGGGAGGCTTTTAAGCATTTTGACTTTAAAAAATCTATGGTTTTTGATGGAAGAAATATTTTAGAAAAAAAAGAAGTTACACACTTAGGAAAATAAATGAATAAAATTGCACTTATCACAGGAATTACCGGCCAAGACGGCTCCTATTTAGCCGAATTTTTAATTGAAAAAGGCTATGAGGTTCATGGTATTATTCGAAGAAGCTCTTCA
>JAQCBK010000039.1 GCA_027621505.1 Bacteroidota bacterium
CTGGAATACAGATGGAAGTGCTCACCAATGAGCCAGGGATTCAATTTTACTCAGGAAATTTTTTGGATGGAACTAATCCGAAAAAAAATTCAGATTCCTTCTACGATTTTCGTTCGGGCTTGTGTTTAGAAACTCAACATTATCCTAATTCACCTAACGAACCCGCTTTCCCATCTGTAGTTGTAAATCCGGATAAAGAATATACTTCCAAAACAACATTTAAATTTTCAAACTAACTTGGGATTAAAATCCATTAAGAAAGTGATATGCATACGCTAGAATTATTAGACTGGGTTTCAATCGTAATTTATTTTTACTAGTTTCTATAACTTGACCTTTAACACCTTTTAAAAAACCGTGATTAACAGTCATATAATCACTTTCATGCGGCTTAGAAAAATGTTTATTACCATATATTGAATCATAATTAATCCCTTCCTTGAAGTGCAAAAAAACATAGCCTTGTAACAATAAAATAATTTTATAAGTACCATTTTTTATCTTGCGTTTATATGTTGGAAGGTAACACCCTAATGAATTTGATTTGTGAAATTCATAAGCAAGCAGTGTTTTTCTATGAGGTGTTTTTATTAAATAACAAATTTATACTAATTCATGATAGCACTAAAATAGTTTATTTAAAAAATAATATTATTAACCCGTTGTGCATTTTAAACAATGTTGATTTTAATGTTGTTAATATTTCTATCGTAGATTAACTTGTTGGTAAACTGAACATTAGTCAAAGCAGTTATTTTAGATAGGATTCTTGTCATAAACCCTAAGAATGTTTTCGTGTAATTGCGTCTTATCATAAACTGGTCGCAAAGTTGTAAGAAAAAAGTCTCAAAACGTTTTCTTGATTTCTTAAAGACATAGGGTTGTTTTCTGTTTTGAATCATTCTATCCTCGGAGTAAGTTTTGCTAGGGTAAATCCACCAGCTGAAAAAGTATTGAATCTAACCTTTGGAAACCTTACTGCAGAAGAAAGAAAAATATCAAGATCAACCTTTGACTGGAAAGACATTGTTGTGTCTGTTTTTGTTATGGTGGTTGTTATTTTTGTAATGCTATTGTTTAACGGAAAATAAACGTAAGAATTTTGGAAGTCAAGTGATCAGATAATTCTCAATTCGCTAGGTTGATTTTCTTTGTTTACATTCTGATTGGAACTTTGCTATTCAATGTTTTGGCTAAGTTAGATTCTGCTTCCATTTAGAATAACCATCATCTTTACCGTATTGAAAATATTAATATTTGAATCATCATTTCATGGAAATGGCATATTAAAGGTAAGTTGGGTGAAAAGAAATTTAAAAATGATAATTAGTAGGTAAAAAAAAAGAGACATTTAATCTCTTTTTTTAAGTGGGCGCGAAGGGATTCGAACCCCTGACCCCTTGGGTGTAAACCAAGTGCTCTGAACCAACTGAGCTACGCGCCCGAATTTGCATGGCAAATATAAAAAAACAGTATAAAAAACCCTCTATTAAACCAAGTCTATTTTAAGTTCAGTTGCTTGTGGTAGAGTTTGTCAATCACAGTGGTTGGTTCACCGAGGTAATGTTTAAAATAGGTTTTTTCTACCTCACGATCACAATCGTGTACCAACAGATGACGGGTTTTTAACTGTGAAGCGGAGTAAATGCTCTGCATTCTTCCGGGCACCTTATCGTTGTATCCACGAGGACCATCAACAAAGACTACATCCCATACCGTATTTTTGATATAATCGGGCAACCTCATCTGCAGGCGATCGTTTTGGTCAAGTAGTTTTTTCCAATTTTTCCTGCGCGTAGAATAACTGACCTTTAAAACATTGATTTCTGGACTCACTTTACGGCTAAACCTGATCCACTTCCTGATGTCTTCCAAGAATAGGGTATTTCCCCCTAGGTTGAGGGAATACCAAAGGCTGCTGTCTTTTCCTACACTGAAAATCAGTACATTAGCTGGAGCATATTGCTTGATCAACTCGCCAATGAATTCATACTCTGCAGCAGAGCCATTGCCTGGATTTGAAGTTGCTAAGGATTGATATGGATTCATTAAAGATTAATAAATATAGTTAGTAAATTTAGAAAGTTTAGCGGATCAAACCTCATAAATCTATAGAATCTCTGCCACCACAAAAGTGCTTCCCCCTACAAATATAAAATCCTCGGCATGGGCTTGTCCCTTGGCGGCCAAAAAAGCAGCTTCAACCGATGGAAAAATTTGATAGGGGATCCCTAACCGCTTTACCATCGGTTCCAAATCCGCGACAGCTAGGGCACGGGGAATTTGAGGAGCAGAAAAGTAATATTGCGCATTTTGGGGAAAAAGCTGGAGGATTTCATCTACCGCCTTGTCATTGACAAAACCCATAACCAAATGAAGTTGACGATAGGAATGAGATTCGATCTGAGGTAGGATGTATTGCAATCCTTCTTTGTTATGCGCCACATCGGCTACGATCATTGGTGCATCACCCATAACTTGCCACCTGCCCTGAAAATCAGTATTGGCCACCACATTCATCAAACCCTTCTCTAATGTTTTGGGATGCAGTTCAAATCCCTTTAAATGTTGGAGTCCAACAAGAGCGGTCTGGATGTTATGTCGCTGATAATTTCCCTTTAAGTCTGATTCGTATTCCATAGCCTCGGTTTGATCAGCAAAAATAATTGGTGCTTTCAATGCCTTGGCTTTTTCCCTAAAAACAGCTTGGGTCTCCACTTGGGTGGTTCCAATGACTACGGGCGTCCTCGATTTGATGATCCCAGCCTTTTCCCCTGCTATGGCTTGTAGGCTGTTCCCCAAAAACTGAGTGTGATCCATACCGATATTAGTAATGACACTCAATTCGGGCATAATCAAATTGGTTCCATCCAATCTTCCGCCCATTCCCACTTCTATGACAGCAATGTCCAAGTCCCTTTTCGAAAAATAAGAAAATGCCAAACCCACCGTCATCTCAAAAAAAGACAATTTGTGATCCTCTAAATAGGGACGGTGCCTTTCAACAAAATCCACCACAAAGTCTTTTTCAATCAGCGCACCATTGATTTTTATTCTTTCTCTAAAATCTTTGAGATGGGGGGAGGTATACAGTCCTACCTTATAACCGTGTTGTTGAAGGATGGAGGCCATCATATGGGCGGTTGAACCCTTACCGTTGGTGCCTGCTATATGAATGGATTTAAACTTTTTTTGTGGTTGTTGAAGATGATTACAAAATTTCTCCATCCGCGACAAATCGGGTCGGTAGGCTTGGGCTCCTTTTTTTTGATACATTGGAAGTTGTGTCAACATCCAACCCAAAATGGATTCATACTTTTCCAATCTATTCCCCCAATTTGAATTGAATCACTACAAAACCTATTTGTTGGGAGGGAGCTTTGGCATCGGGAAACCACTTGTGAAGCATGGCAGTTGCTTTGGCGGGTTGAAGTAAACAGGGATGGGTATTGGTGGTTCCCTTAACCCCAGGCTCGGCCTGTACCACGTCCCCCTGACGGTTGACGGTGATTCTGACCACCACCACTCCTTCTTGATTGCACAATTGGGTTACTTTTCCTCGGGACTCCAACCGGCGGCCGTTTAGCCCAAATCCTTTGCCCATGCCCCCTGGACCTGCCAAATTAAAATAACTGTTGGCATAGGGATTGCCCTCCATTTTTCCCTTGTCGCCCTCCACATCGTCATCGCCTTCCCCAGATTGAAGGGGCTTTTCCTCGGTGTTTTTCTGATTGACCAGTTTGGACAAAATATTTTTGGTGGACTGATCCACTTTGGGTTTTGGAGGTTCAATTTTTTTGGGCTCCTCTTTTTTTGGAGCGGGGGGAGTTTTTTCGTTTTTGGCTGGAACTGCCACATCGCTTTGGTCTTGAGTAGCCACCTTGGACTGCGCTGTCTTTTTGGGGGCCGCCTTGGGGGTTGGCTTTTCCGGCTGTGCTATTGGGGTAGGCTTTGTCGCAACGCTTTTTTGCGGTTGGGTCTTGCCCTTCCCCTGGGTCGCTGTACCGAAGTTGACTTCCATCCCAAAACTAATCGGAGGATCCTGATACTTCAGGCCCAATAGAAAAAAAAGGAGAATCAACAGCGCAGTAATCAGCATGGTCACTGCAGCAGATTTTTTTTCGTGGGGTGTTTTTAAATATTTCATGGGGCATCAACGGCCAAAACCACTTTAATGGCGTTTTGATTGGCAATGTTCATTACGAAAACCACCTGATCGATGGGAACTTTTTCCTCTGCTCTGAGCACAATGGAGGGACTACTGGAGCTTTTCAGCTTTCCAAGTAATTCCCTTTCCATACTGTTTTTTGAGATTTGTTTGGAATCAATAAAAAACTGAGAACGATTGTTGATGGTTACCGCCACGGTATTGCGGTTTTCTGTTTTCCCTTTTGCTTGAGGGAGCTTCACCTCTATTGTATCCAAATTTTTTGCCAAGGTGGAGGCAATCATAAAGAAAATCAATAACAAAAAAACCACATCCGTCATCGAAGACATGTTAAACTCGGGAGTGATCTTATTTCTTCCTCTGAGATTCATACTAGGCTGGTTCGTTCAATAAATCAAAAAACTCCAATGAAGTTGCTTCCATTTGATAAACAACCTTATTGGTTTTCACCACCAAATGATTATAGGTAATATAACCTACAATTCCTACTATGAGTCCAGCTACCGTTGTGGTCATGGCCGTGTAGAGTCCGTTGGACAACAGTTGCATATCGATATTGCCCCCTGCATTGGAAATTTCAAAAATGGAAAGAATCATACCAATCACTGTTCCCAAAAAACCGATCATGGGAGCTGCTCCCGCAATGGTCGCCAGAATACTTACGTTTTTTTCCAACTTGTAAATCTCTAATCGACCGGCATTCTCAATGGCAGTACTGATGTCTTCCAAGGGTCTACCAATTCGGGAGATCCCCTTTGCAATCAAACGAGCAACGGGTTTGTTCTCACTCAAACACAAAGACTGCGCTCCATCGATCTTGTTGTTGAGCACATAGGTTTTGATCTGTGTCATAAAATTCGGGCTGATCTTAGAGGCCGATTTGATCGCAAACAGACGTTCAAAATAAATATAGATGACAATGATCAACAATAGAAAAAGAAGTCCTATGATGAGCTGTCCACCCAATCCTCCATCTTGAACCAATTCAATCAGAGATAAGGTTTTTTCAGTCTGTAGGGGGGCATCTTGAAATAATACCATCATGCAAGTGCTTTTACTTTAGAACGAAATGGAACAAAAAAAATTTTACTCTTTTAAAAAAAAAAATCTCTCATTGCGATAAAACAAATCGACCCAGCGATAAAACCTGCTAAGGCCAACCAAGAGATTTTTTTCAGGTACCAGAAAAAATCAATTTTTTCCATGCCCATGGCCACAACACCTGCTGCCGAACCAATGATGAGCATACTCCCACCAGTTCCTGCAGCAAAAGCAATAAAGTGCCAAAGGGGATGATCTACCGTTTCGGAAAACATGCCCATACTGGCTGCGACCAATGGCACATTGTCAACCACCGCCGAGCCAAGACCCAACAGCATCACTACTACATCGGAGTTGGGAAGTGCCGAATTAAGTGCACCAGCAAACTCAAAAAGCATCCCTAAGGATTCCAAGGCCGCTACGGCCAACAAAATCCCCAGAAAGAAAAGTATACTGGGCAATTCTATTTTGGAGAGGGATCTGTGAACCGGACTGTGACTGGAATGCTCCTCATGATCCGCATCGATGGAGGTAATATTAATTTTTGCATTACTAAAGTATTCAGCAAAAGTAGCAACCACTGCAAGGGAGAGCATCATGCCCACATAGGGAGGCAGATGGGTTAGGGTTTTAAAAACAGGAACAAAAACAATGGCGGAGAGTCCCAAATAAAGCATGGCAGCTCCATTGGGATGAACTTCATTGTCAGATCCATCCAAATCCTCTGAAATATTTCCTTGGAATGCAGGCAAGGTAGTGGCCAAAGCTACGGGTACAGTCATACAAATCAATGAGGGAATGAGTAGGTACTGAATCAATTTAAGCGTAGTGACCTTATCTCCAATCCACAACATGGTGGTGGTCACATCGCCGATTGGAGACCAAGCACCTCCAGCATTGGCTGTAATAATGATCAAGCCCGAAAACCAAATTCTGGTGTCTCTTTCTTGAATTACTTTCTGAAGAATGGTAATCAATACAATGGTAGCGGTCAAATTATCGATAATGGCGGAAAGTAAAAATGCTAATAAAGAGAAGATGACCAACAAACCCTTTTTGGATTTTGTTTTGATAAAGCTTTTGATAGTGGAAAATCCATTGAAGTAATCGATTATTTCAACTATGGTCATGGCCCCCAAAAGAAAAATGATAATCTCTGCTGTTTTACCCAAATGGTGCAACAGAACCTCATCTACATGTGAAGGTTTGAGCTTTCTCATCAGGGTATCTACCTCAAAAACAGGGAGGTGAAAAAGAGAGATCAATGCCCAAAGAATGGCCATCATGGCCAATGCTGGGATGAGTTTGTCTATTTTAAGCGTGTGTTCAAGGGTAATGGCAAGATAGCCCAGCACAAAAATACTGATAAGGGTAATTTCCATCTATTTCGTAAAATTGATCTCTAAAATCTGTTAAATATGGGTGTACAAATTATAAATAATCTGAATTACTCTTTCGTTTTGGATGAAAAATTTTTCCACTGGAGTGGTCGTGTCGGGCTCCAGTTACATTGGCCAAACAATTGTCTGAACCCAATAACCTCAACAAACCTAAAAAACCAAAAATTAAAGCTTCCTTGTAATCGATCAGCGCAGGAGGAGGAATAACAATCTCAGCCCTGGATTTTTGCTTTAACAATTCAACCAAATAAGTATTGTAAGTACCTCCCCCACTGAGCAAAACAGCTCCTTGATCCGGCAAGCATTTTACGATTTGATCTGAAATATGATGGGTGTAGGTATGCAAGAGATCCTCTGTAGATTGTTGACTATATTTATAGATGATTGGAACAACATTTTTATTGACCCACTCTTGACCTAGAGATTTAGGTGGGGTTTCCGAATAGTGATTGATTTCCTCTAATTCTTGATAAAAAGGCGGAAGGAATTTTCCTATCCGAGCCATTTTTCCACGGTCGTCATAGACCCTGTTCTTCCGTTGCGCCAAGGCATTGAGCACCGTATTGACCGCGCATATATCATAGGCTAAGACCGCTTGATCACTTTTGATACTTATATTGGAAAAACCCCCGAGGTTGAGACAAGCTTGGTAGGTTTTGAATAAATATATATCTCCAATAGGAACCAAAGGCGCACCCTGCCCCCCCAAAGCCACATCCTGAACCCTAAAATCACAGACCACTGTGCAGCCCAACTCATCTGCCAGTTCGGCTAAATTTCCCATTTGAAAAGTCAAGCCCTTGTTCGGCTGGTGAAAAACGGTATGACCATGAGTAGCGACCGCATCCAATGGGTGGATCTTTTTTTGATCCATAAAATCTAAAATTTGACGGGATAAAAAGCGGGTGTAATCGGTATCTAATTTTGAGATTTCCGCTGGTGAAAGTGTTATGGCCTCGGCCAATTTTCTCCTCCACGATGCACTGTATTGATGGGTATGGGAAGCCAATATCTCAAACGACCAATCCCCGTCCTTAGTGAATTTAACATAGGCCAAATCAATGCCGTCCAGCGAAGTACCAGACATACAGCCAATCAAATGGTAGGTTTTGGATGGATTGTCTACAAACAATTTTTGCTCGATGCTTAGTTTAATACTATTAAAAATAAACGACTAAAATAAATGAATGATTGTGTATTTGATAAAAATTTAGTCTAAAAATCGTAATTTGACAATTGTATTTTATTGTATTTGTCAAACTTTTGGGCTTAGACTCTAAACGATTAAATTCGTAGCCCCTTAAATAAAAATGTTATTGATGTTGCCACAAAAACAAGGATTATATTCCCCAGAAAATGAGCACGACAACTGTGGTGCTGGTTTTATATGCAGTCTCCAAGGAAAAAAGACCAATGATATCATCCACAAAGCACTGGATATTCTTGTAAAATTGGAACACCGAGGTGCCGTTAGTGCCGATGGTAAAACAGGAGATGGTGCTGGGATATTAATTGAAATACCTCATGATTTTTTTGTAGAGAAATGTGATTTTGAGCTTCCAGATTTTCACCAGTATGCTGTGGGTATGGTATTCCTCCCTCGCAAAGAAAATCAAATGAAGTTTTGTATCGATACTTTTGAAAACGAGATTGTTCAACAGGGGTTAAAAATCTTGGGGTGGAGGAAAGTTCCGGTTGATCAAAGCCAAGTAGGCGCCATTGCTGCACAAACCGAACCCGAAATTCGTCAAATATTTATCGGTAAAGGAGCGAACGAAATCAGTGAACAAGAATTCAATACCAAACTTTTTATCGCCAGAAAAGTTACCGAGCATACTGTTAAAGCCTCTAAATTGTCTCAAGCAGACTATTTTTATCTTCCCAGCTTGTCCACCCATACCTTAATTTACAAAGGACTGCTCACCCCTGAGGACATCAATGCCTACTACAAGGATCTCAATGACCCCATGGTGGTGACCCGTTTGGCATTGGTACACCAGCGGTTTTCAACCAATACCTTCCCCACTTGGGATCTGGCACAACCCTTCAGATATATGTGTCATAATGGTGAAATCAATACTTTCAAAGGAAATTTCAGTAGAATGGAAATTCGTGAAGAACTCTTTGAAAGCGATGCATTTGGAGATGACATCAAAAAAATATTGCCCGTTGTTTTGCCTGGAAAGTCCGACTCTTCATCGATGGATATGACTTTAGAATTACTTTTGTCCACTGGCAGATCACTCCCCGAAGTGATGATGATGATGGTTCCTGAAGCGTGGGAAAAACACCTTTCCATGGAAGACGACAAAAAAGCTTTTTACGAGTACAATGCCTGTATAATGGAACCTTGGGATGGCCCAGCTTCCATTCCTTTTACCGATGGAAAATACATTGGTGCATTACTTGATAGAAACGGCCTCAGACCCTCCCGTTATACGGTGACCAAAGACGGTTATGTGGTCATGTCCTCTGAAGCCGGCGTCTTAGACATCCAACCCGATAACGTTGAAATACACGGTCGGTTGGAGCCTGGGAAAATGTTCCTGGTTAACATGGACGAAGGAAGAATTATTGAGGATGAAGAAATCAAAAAAGAAATCGTAGGAAAAAAACCCTACCGAAAGTGGCTCGATGAAAACCTTCTTGAACTTAAAGACGTTCCCTACACTGGAAATAAAACCCCTGTTGAAAGCGAAGATTTTGAAACCCGTTTAAGGGTTTTCGGTTACACCCAAGAAGACATCAAAACCCTCATCAACCCGATGAGTGTTAATGCCAAAGAAGCCATTGGCTCTATGGGTACCGATACGCCTCTCGCAGTTTTATCCGACCGGCCACAGTTGCTTTACAACTACTTCAAGCAACTCTTTGCACAAGTAACCAATCCACCCTTGGATGGTATTCGTGAGGAAATTGTAACCGACACCAGCCTTTCCATTGGAAGTGACCACAACATATTTGAAGTGGTTCCTGAGCAATGCAAGAAATTAAGAATACAGAATCCGGTGATCTCCAACGAAGATTTGGACAAAATTAAATACATCAAACACTCGGATTACGAAGCAATCTCCATCAGCACCCTATATGAGGTAGAGAGAGGACACAATGGTCTTGAAATGGCCTTGCATCAAATGCTTTTGGATATCGAAAAAGCAGTAGATGGCGGTGCCAACATCATCATTCTTTCGGATCGTGGCATTTCTACAAAAAAAGCCCCTATTCCCATGTTGCTCGCCTGTTCACATGCCCATCATGGACTCAAAAAACTAAAAAAACGTTCTCAGTTCGGCATCATCATTGAATCGGCTGAACCCAGAGAACCCCACCACTTCTCTCTACTATTTGGCTATGGTGCCAGTGCCATCAACCCATATATGGTTAACGAGATCATTGCACATCAGGTAGAAAACAATGTCATTGAAGGGTTTGGTACGGAAAAAGCCATTGACAATTTCAACAAAGCCATTGCCAAGGGTATTGTCAAGGTGATGAACAAAATCGGTATCTCCACCTTACATTCCTATCGCGGGGCGCAGATCTTTGAAGCCTTGGGATTGAATCAAAAATTCATTGACACCTATTTCTGTAAAACTGCTACTCGTATTGAGGGCATTGGATTGTATGAAATTGAAAAAGAAATCCACCAACGCTTTCAAAAAGCCTACAGCCAAAAAAATATTCCCAACATGCCTCTTGAAATTGGAGGAGATTACCGTTGGAGAAGAGATGGTGAAAATCACATGTTGAATCCCGCCAGTATTGCCAAACTTCAACAAGCCGTTCGGCAAAATAAATTTGAAACCTACGAGGTTTATTCTAAACTGATCAATGAGCAAAGTGAAAAGCTCATGACCTTGCGTGGCATGTTCGAATTTTCAAGTTTTGATCCCATCCCGTTAGAGGAGGTGGAGCCTTGGACGGCCATCGTCAAGCGATTCAAAACGGGTGCCATGTCATTGGGATCCATCAGTGCTGAGGCCCATGAGAATTTGGCCATCGCCATGAACCGTATTGGAGGTAAAAGTAACTCTGGAGAGGGGGGTGAAGATCCCAACAGATTCCAGCCCGATTTGGATGGTAACTGGAAAAACAGTGCCATCAAGCAGGTAGCCTCTGGGAGATTTGGGGTTTCGAGTCACTACCTGAGTTCGGCCAAAGAAATACAGATCAAAATGGCCCAAGGCGCAAAACCAGGAGAAGGTGGACAATTGCCCGGACCGAAGGTCAATCCCTACATTGCCTCCGTGAGAAACTCAACCCCCTATGTGGGATTGATTTCTCCCCCACCCCACCATGACATATACTCTATTGAAGATCTGGCTCAACTGATCTTTGATCTTAAAAATGCCAACCGAGAAGCGAGAATCAATGTCAAACTGGTTTCCGAAGTTGGCGTAGGAACCATTGCTGCTGGAGTAGCTAAAGCCAAAGCCGATGTTATTTTAATCTCCGGTTACGATGGTGGAACGGGTGCCTCACCATTGACCTCACTAAAGCATGCCGGACTGCCCTGGGAACTGGGCATTGCCGAGGCGCAGCAAACTTTAGTAATGAACGATCTGCGTTCGCGTATTGTACTGGAATGTGATGGACAAATGAAAACGGGTCGCGATGTCGCCATTGCCTGCTTATTAGGGGCTGAAGAATTTGGATTCTCGACTGCACCCCTGGTAGCCTCTGGTTGTATTATGATGCGCGCCTGTCACCTGAATACCTGTCCGGTGGGGATCGCTACGCAAGATCCTGAGTTGAGAAAGAATTTTAAGGGCAAGCCCGAACACGTTATCAATTTCATGTATTTTGTCGCGCAGGAGTTAAGAGAAATTATGGCCAGCCTTGGGTTCAGAACCTTGGACGAGATGGTGGGACAGTCTCAAAAGCTCAACATGAACAAAGCCATCAATCATTACAAAGCACAAGGTATCGATCTGTCAAAAATCCTTTACAAACCCGAAATACCGGATTATGTTGACACCTACAATACCAAAAAACAAGACCATGGATTGGAAAAAGTTTTGGACTTTAAAATCGTTTCCAAAGCCCATACGGCCATCTACAGAAAAGATCCCCAACACCTTGAGTTCAATATCAAAAATACCGATCGAGCGGTGGGAGCGATATTGAGCAATGAAATCTCAAAAATTCACGGTGCTAATGGGCTGCCAGAAGACACCTTGAGCATCCATTTTACGGGAACTGCAGGGCAAAGCTTTGGTGCTTTTGCTACCAAAGGGCTGTTCCTGAAGGTCATCGGAAATTGTAACGACTATTTTGGAAAAGGATTGTCTGGAGGAAAACTCATCGCTCAAGTTCCCAAAGAAGCTACTTTCAAGGCGGATAAAAATATCATCATTGGAAATGTTGCCTTGTACGGAGCCGTGACTGGAGAGGCCTATATCAATGGTGTAGCGGGAGAGCGTTTCTGTGTCAGAAACTCTGGGGCCACCGCAGTGGTTGAGGGAATTGGAGACCACGGTTGTGAATACATGACGGGGGGAATCGCCCTTGTTTTGGGTACGTTTGGGAGAAATTTCGCTGCCGGAATGAGTGGAGGAATCGCCTACCTATACAGCGATGACGGCACCTTCGACGATAAAAAATTCAACCTGGAAATGGTAGAATTGGAGGATTTGACAGATCAAGATTTTGAAAAAGTACTTGGTTTACTCAACAATCATGTCGATTACACCAATAGTTCTCGTGCCAAAATAATCCTCGAGAACTGGAGTAAAAGTTCTAAGAAGTTTATCAAAGTAATGCCAACGGATTACAAGCGGGCATTAGAGATGTTAGCCAAAGAAGCAGAAGAAGCAAAAATCGATTAATCATGGGAAAATTAAGAGGATTTATGGAATACGAAAGAATCAAGGAGCCAGTTGTGGCTCCAGAAGAGCGTATTCAAAATTACAAAGAGTTTACGGTAGCTCCTAAAAACGAGGAGCTTCAGGAACAAGGGGGCAGATGTATGGATTGTGGTGTCCCTTTTTGTCACAGTGGATGTCCGTTGGGTAATTTGATTCCTGACTTCAACGATGCTGTTTACAAAAACGAATGGGAAAAGGCCCTAACCATTTTACATTCCACCAATAACTTCCCCGAGTTTACTGGAAGGTTGTGTCCTGCTCCATGCGAAGAAGCTTGTGTGTTGGGCATTATCAATCCCCCGGTATCCATTGAGTTGATTGAGAAATACATCGTTGAACGCGGGTTTTCAGAAGGTTGGATCAAACCAATCCCCCCTGCACACAGAACAGGAAAAACTGTGGCCATCATTGGCTCAGGGCCTGCGGGCTTAGCGGCTGCACAACAACTGAACAGAGCCGGACACAGCGTAACGGTTTTTGAAAGAGACAACAAGATCGGTGGATTGTTGCGTTATGGTATTCCCGATTTTAAGATGGAAAAAAATGTAATCGACAGACGCATAGCCGTTCTCGAAGCTGAGGGCATCGAATTTAAATGCGAAGTTGAGGTAGGGAAGACCATCAGTGCTGAGGAATTAGAAAAGGAATTTGATGCGGTGGTGATCTGTACCGGCGCTTCTGTAATGCGAGAACTCCCCATCCCTGGTGCCGATTTGAATGGAGTGGTTCAGGCCATGGACTTTTTACCACACAACAATAAGGCGGTAGATGGTCAACACAAAAGAGACCCCAAATTTTTGGCCAAAGACCGCAATGTGGTGGTCATAGGCGGAGGAGACACCGGTTCCGATTGCATTGGCACCTCCAATCGACAAGGGGCCAAAAGTGTGACCAATTTTGAAATCATGCCCAAACCTGCCGACGGAAGAACAGAAGAAAATCCATGGCCTTACTGGCCCTTCAAACTCAAGACCAGCTCCTCTCACGAAGAAGGAAGTCACAGGGAGTGGAGTATCCTCACCAAAGAATTTGTAGCTGACGGCAAAGGCAACCTAAAAGGGTTGAAAACCGTAGAGGTGGAATGGAAAAAAATTCCTGGTGAGCGTCCCAAACTCATAGAAATTAAAGGCTCCGAAAAAGAATGGCCTTGTGAACTGGCCCTTTTGGCGCTTGGATTCACCGGACCTGAAAAATCATTGCCGGAACAATTTGGATTGACTTTTGACGACCGTGGAAACATCAAAGGAGAAAATCAATATCAAACCAACAAATCCAAGATATTCACTGCTGGAGACGCCAGAAGAGGGCAGTCGTTGATTGTATGGGCCATCTCAGAAGGAAGAGAAGCGGCGCATCAAGTTGACACCTTCCTGATGGGCAGCTCTGAGCTTCCTTTAAAAAACAAGATGGGAGATTTGATCGCAGTATAAATTCCCTCATTAGCGATTATAAAAGGGCATTTTAGCCCTTTTTTTTGTTTTGTAATTTATTTGGCTAAATTTGAGATACCCAAATCGAGTAATTTTTGCTTTTCGTTGCCTACAATTCACTCCTTTTGGTCTTTAATTGAACATTTTTGCCGTTCAATATTTTGTATTGACCCCAATCATAAAAGGAATGCCTGGATTTGAAGTTTTTGGTAAAGCGGAGCGCGAGCAAGTAAACGAAGTACTGGAAACCGGTATTTTGATGCGCTATGGTTTTGATGGCCCTCGTGCAGGCCGATGGAAAGCCCTTGAGTTGGAGGAAGCGCTCCAAAAAGAATTATCCGTAACCCATGTTCAATTGACCAGTAGCGGTACCGCTGCGCTGACCGTTGCCCTGAGTTGTTTGGGTGTAGGGGTGGGAGATGAGGTATTGTGTCCTACTTTCACGTTTGTGGCCAGTTTTGAGGCCATCCTCTCCGTTGGTGCCATCCCCATCTTGGTAGATGTTGACGAAACCCTATGCATGAATGCAAAGGCCGCTGAACAGCAGATTACAAAAAAGACCAAAGTCATTATGCCAGTTCACATGTGTGGAGCTATGGCCGACTTGGAGAGATTGAAAGCACTCTGTGAAAAATACAATCTTTATTTGTTGGAAGATGCTTGTCAGGCCATTGGAGGGAGTTATCGAGGAAAACCACTCGGCACCCACGGCGATGTGGGAGTGTTCTCTTTTGATTTTGTCAAAACCATAACCTGTGGGGAGGGTGGAGCCTTGGTCACCCACCAACAAAAGATCAAAATAAAAGCCGATGCCTTTCACGATCATGGTCATGATCATTTGGGAAAAAACAGAGGCTTGGATCGACCCTTGTTTCTCGGTTTGAACTTTAGAATTTCGGAATTACACGCCGCCGTAGGTTTGGCACAACTCAGAAAGTTGAAATCCATTGTGAACCAGCAACGAAAAAACAAAAAAATACTCAAAAACGCATTGAAAAAAATACCAGGATTGTCCTTCCGAAAGATTCTGGATCCCAAAGGAGATAATGCAGGCTTTCTCACTTTGATTTTCCCTGATCGCATAACTGCTCAAAGGGCTTTTGAAGTGATGAACAAAACGGGCTTGGACCACTGTTATTATTGGTTTGAACACCGATGGCATTACCTCCGCTCTTGGGAACACCTTTTTGAACTGAAAAGCCTAAATCTTTTGCCTAAACCCACCTACGAAAAATGGAAAGAAGAAAATAAAAGGGATTTTTCATCCTCAGATAGCATCATGGAACGCACCCTTTCTGTTTTGATCAAAATCAACTGGAGTCCTCAGGAGGTTGAATCCATGGCTCAAACCCTAAAATTAATTGTCACCAAATCTTTAGAAAATGTCAAAATTCAGAAACATTCCCCTACCCCCTAGATTGATCTACGGACGTGGCGCATTAAATCAATTGGATTGTGTTTTATCATCCCATAGAAAAAACAGGCACAGCCCATTTATCTATATTTTAGACCATTGCTTAAAACACAAAAAAAACATATCTGAAAAACTGCCATTAGATGGAAACGACTTGATTGTCTATGCCGACACGACCCTTGAACCCAAAACAAAACAGGTCGATGACATCAGAGATCGACTCAAAAGCGCCTTTAGAGATAATATTTCGGGCATCATCGGTATTGGTGGGGGCAGTGTGATGGATATTGCCAAGGCAGTGGCACTCATGCTGACCAACAAAGGATCCTCGGCCGACTATCAAGGTTGGGATTTGATCCAAAACCCAGCGATTTACAAGGTGGGAATTCCTACCCTCTCGGGAACGGGAGCAGAGGTAAGCAGAACCTGTGTTTTGATGGGGCCGGAAAAAAAATTGGGTATCAACTCAGATCATACCCCTTTTGACCAGATCATACTTGACCCTGATTTGATTGCCGATGTTCCCCGTGAACAAAGATTTTACACCGGAATGGATTGCTATATTCACTGTATCGAAAGTTTGAATGGGAGCTATATCAATGCCTTTAGTCGAACACACGGAGAAAAAGCCCTAGCGCTGTGTAGAGAAGTTTTTTTAGATTGCGAGGATTGGAATCCAGAATGTGACGAAAAGCTGATGATGGCCTCCTACTTAGGGGGGATTAGCATCGCCACCTCTCATTTGGGTGTAGTCCATGCCTTGTCCTATGGACTGTCCTATTTACTAGGCATCAAACACGGCGAAGGGAACTGTAATGTATTGGACCATATCGAAAAATACTATCCTGAAGGTTATGCAGAATTTCAGCTCATGTTGGAAAAAAACAACATACAATTGAGAAAAAATATCTGTAAGGATTTGGGAGATAAAGATTTTGAGACCATGTCTAAAGTGGCTCTCGGATTGGAACCTTTATGTGAAAATGCCCTAGGAAAAAACTGGAAGGATGAAATAAACCCTCAAGTGATTAAGAAAATTTATCAAGAGATTTGACCCTTCGCAAAAAAATAAAATTTTTACCGTTTTATCTTTTGTCACTTCTCCCCTTATGGGTATTGTATCAGATTTCTGACATAATCTATTTGTGGATTTATTATGTGATGGGATACAGAAGAAAAGTAGTGAGGAGAAATCTTCAGTGGGCCTTTCCAAAA
>JAQCBK010000099.1 GCA_027621505.1 Bacteroidota bacterium
TTGAAGTTGGTGTGGTAGATTTTCTCGACATTACCCCTTTTAATTTTTAATGTGGGGCCTAGAATTTTATTTTGCTCAGTCCAAGCTTCCTTAACGATTACAAGCGTAGCTATTTTTTTATAGTTTTCCAGATCTTGGTTGATTTCCTCCAAGTGCTGAGATAAACGGCTTGTTAACTCCTGTCTAGGCATGGCTTTGCCTATTTCGGAAAGTTGTGCCAAAGCAAGGGGTTGTGGCATTCCAATCCCGGTCACACATACTTCTTCCAGTTCTTTGATGTTTCCAAAATATTTTTCTAAGGTCAGGGGTTCAATAAACTTTCCCTTCGAAGTTTTAAAACTGTCCGCAACCCTGCCCGTTACATACAAATAGTTGTCTACGTCCAAACGGCCTTTGTCTCCAGTTCTAAGCCAACCATCGACTAGGGTTTTCTCTGTCAACTTTTTGTTTTTGTAATAGCCTTCCATCACAAAGGGACCTCTCATCAAGATTTCCTCGTTTTTGGGGTCAATTTTAATCTCCACACCACATTGGGGTTTGCCTACCGAAGCTAATTTTTCAAAATCCCTTCCGTCCACTTGGGTGCAAATGGCGCAGTTTTCTGTCATTCCATACCCATTGGTAATAAAAACATCGATTTTTCTAAACCATTCTATGACAGATAACTGCAAGGGAGCCGAACCAGAGACAGTAGATCTGGCTCGATTCAAGCCGAGATTCTTTTTGATTTTTCGTTTAATTATTGAAGAAATCAAAGGAATACTGAGTAGCGTATTTAATTTTTTCTGAGGGATTTTGGCTAAAATCCCCTGTTGGAACTTGGTCCATATTCTTGGTGCAGCAAAGAAAACATGGGGTTGAATGTCTTTGAGATTGGTGGCAAAAGTTTCCAAAGATTCAACAAAAGAAAGGGTCCCACCAAAACGCAGGCAAACATGTTCTACAACCACCCTTTCAGCAATGTGATTCAGGGGTAAATAGGAAATAAAGTCATTGTTGCCAGAGAAATCAATTTTTAAAGGATTGACCTGTTCGGTAATGATTTTGGTTTCGTCCAAAGCCAAAAAAGACAGCTCTACACCTTTTGGATTCCCTGTTGTTCCCGATGTAAAAATGATGGTCCATATGTCTGATAGTTTAGGAACGTGAGGTTTCTGTAGGGGTTCATTTTGATTGATGAAATCAAACCATTTTTCTCCTTTGTCAACCAAAGAACAGCCTTTGTATTGGGGAAAGGCTATCAGGGGTAAATCTTTAGGAATATGAGCTTTAATTTGATCCCAAGTCTCTATTTTTCCTACAAAGAGAAGGTCAACATCACCATAATCCAATAAAAATTCCAGCTCCTCTCCCTTCAAAGAAGGAAAAAACGGAACCGAAATATATCCTGCCATCATGATGGCCAAATCAGCGATGATCCATTCCCTGCAGTTTTTTGAAATTAATCCAATGTGAGCGTTTTCCCGCAGCCCCATTTTCTTGAGTCCTGATGCCAATTTTCTAGCCATCTGACCCGTTTCAGCCCAGGTGTATTCCTCCCACTGATCTCCAAAAGGTTGTCTCAGAAAAGGACGATCGTGAAACTTCCTCTCCCACTCGTAAAATTTAAAATTAAAAGATTCGGTTTTTTTCATTTCAATTGAATTTGATGTTAATTGAGATGGAAAAGTGTAAATCATTGAGTTTAAACTTCCAAATCTTTTCAATTTATAAAAAAAATTTTTCTGAACAACGCTTTTTTAAAAGACCCTCCCTCAATGAAGGGCAATTTATTTTTTAATAAAGTTGTAAATTGAGTTCTTAAGATTTAACCCCGTTTAAAAATTCTTCAGCTAGTTAATGAAAAAACTGTTTTATTATTCAGTAAAGTTTACAGTTAAGCTTCTAATTCGGTGTTATTTTAGGAGGGTTAAAATTTATGGAATAAGAAATATCCCACAAGATGGAGGAATCATCTTTTCCCCCAATCACCAAAGTGCTTTTTTGGATCCCATGTTGGTTGGTTGTAATCTATCCAAGGATGTTACCTCGCTCACTCGCAGTGATGTTTTTGGCGGACCACTTCAATGGTTTATGGATGCCCTTAAAATGTTGCCAGTTTATCGCATTAGAAATGGATATGCCAATTTGAAAAAAAATGATGCTGTTTTTGAAAAGTGTAAAAAATTACTTGCTGAGAAAAAATGGATTATGATGTTTTCCGAGGCATCACATCTGGATGAGTATTTCCTAAAACCCCTATCCAAAGGGAGTAGTCGCTTGGCATATGAAGCCCAAATTCAATCCAATTCCCCGATATTCATTTTACCCGTAGGAATCAATTACGGTCATCATAAAAACCCGTTTTGTGATGTTCATCTGGTCTTTGGTGAGGCGATTATGGTAAATCAATTCATGAATCAGAAGGGAGAAAAACCGGAATTGATCAATGCAATCAAAGCCAGACTGAGTACTGAGATGAAAAAGTGTATGTGGTTGCCCGAAAATGATCAAAATTACGATGAACGAAAAAAAATGATTCATACAGAAAATACACGCATGGATTTTTTTGATCTAAAGAAAGGAATTCATGATAAAACCCTTCCCAAGAAGAAAGTTGACTCCAAAAGCATAGGGCCTCGCCTTATGATTGGCTTATTCTCTATTCCTAATTTACCTCCATTGTTTCTTACCTCTAGGATTCTTAGACTTTTCAAAGATGTTGTTTTTTACAGTTCGGTAAAAATGACTGCAGGGATGTTGTTGTTTCTTTTCTGGTGGTCATTTGTGCTAACGATTTGTTGGACGTTTTGGGGATATAAAATAGCCATTTTTACTATCATTGGCTCCATCTTATTACTCTATATTAGACAAATCTTATCAGATAAATATTTTTAATAGTTTTTATC
>JAQCBK010000040.1 GCA_027621505.1 Bacteroidota bacterium
TTAATTGAACTCCTGCAGCTTCTAATTTTTCAGCAAAATTGATGTTATTTTCCTCATCAAAACGAGCTTGTAACTCAATTTGAACCAGCACTTTTTTGCCATTTTTGGCTGCATTGATCAGCGCACTTGCAATATGAGAGGCCTTGGACAAACGATAAATGGTAATCTTGATGGATTTTACCTTGGGATCCAATGCCGCCTCTCTCAAAAACTTAATCAAATAGGAAAAATCTTGATAGGGAGCATAAAGGAGGTAGTCCTTTTGATCGATAGCATCCAATATATTTTCCTCTAGACTCAAACCGGGTATGGGAAGGGGCGGAAAAGGAGAATACAACAGATCAGGTCGATCCAAACTCGGAAAATCCATATAATCCCTACGGTGGTGATATCGACCGCCTGGAATCAGACTGTCAGATGAGTCAATATGGAGCTTTTCCATCACAAAACGAAGGGTTTCGTCGGGAATTTCCTCATCATAAACCAGCCTTACTGGGTCACTGATCATTCGATCCTTTACACTAAGGGTAATTTTTTCTATATAACTTTTGGATACGTCCTCCTCTAAATCCAATTCAGCGTCTCTGGTAATCTTCACCATATGGGACTGTATGCCACTGTAGTTAAAAAAACTGAATATCATTTGAAAATGATGTCGGATCAAATCGTCAAGCATCATCACATATTGTTTTCCATCTTCATTTTTGGGGAGCACCACAAATCTTTTGGCATTTTTTGGGATCTCAATCAAAGCATAAATTTTTTGATTGGATGACTCATCTAAATCCATGGTTACGATAAGAAAAGCCTTGTTGGTGGTTAAATCTTGACTGCTGTCCTGAGAGAGAATAATGGTCACCAAGGCAGGGTTTACATTCTGAATAAAGTAGTTTTTCAAAAAACCTTCCTGCTCCGGTTTTACTTGTTTCTCGTTGATGAAAAAAATATTTTCACCCTCCATCTCTTTATAAATGCTATCGAGAATTTTTAGGCTTTCTCCCTGTTGATTGATCACTTTTGCTGTAATTTCCTTGAGCAAAGCCTCTGCACTCTTACCGGCAAAAACTTTTTTTCCCGTCTTACTGGATTGGGCAATCCGCTTTACCGTGGCATACCTTACCTGAAAAAACTCATCCAGATTATTGGAAAAAATACCGAGAAAACGAAGGCGTTCCAGCAAGGGAACCGTTTTGTCATCGGCTTCTTGCAAAACACGTGCATTGAAATCCAGCCAACTGATCTCTCTATTGATGTATTTTGAGGTTTTAATCATTTTAGAAGGTATCATTTTGTTTTTGCCCCATGACTGCGTCACCCACAGTTACATCACTCCAAGTCTCACTATCAAAAGTTATTTTGGCCAAACCAGCAGTTCTTAAATGATTGATCCCCACTTCCGAAAAATGGTTAATTACTTCTGTAAATGCAGGGTTATGTCCTACCAAAACCACTTTCGTCCAACGATCATCCAAAGTATAGACGTAATCGATCACCCTTGAACCCGAAAAAGTGTATAGGTTTTGATCAATCGTCAGTTTTTCAAACGGCAGATACAATTCTTGCACAACGATCATAGCAGTATGAAGGGCTCTGATGGCCGGGCTGGACAGTAGGATGTCCGTATGCTCAAAAAAATCAGCTTTTTTTTCTGCAATCTTGGTGATTCGTTCAATGCCCTCAGCAGATAGAGGCCTATGGATATCATCTACAGCATAGGATCTGTTCGATTTTGCGTGACGGAGGATGACAAGCTCTTTCATTGGTTAGGGAGCTAAGCGTTTGGTTTTCCAGTCCAATCCATTTTCCAAAACATAACATATTCTGTCATGCAAGCGGTTGGGTCGACCCTGCCAAAATTCAATTTCAGAAGGAACAACCAATATCCCTCCCCAGTGCTGGGGCCGGGGAATTTCAGTATTCTCATATTTTTTTTCATACTCGGCCTGTCTGTCCTCCAAAAATTTTCGATCTCTGATCTCTTCACTTTGGGGTGAAACATGAGCTCCCAACTGACTGCCGCGCGGACGGGAATGAAAGTATTGATCGGAACGCTCAGCAGAAAGCTGCTCTGCGGTTCCTTTGATGATAATTTGTCTTTCAAGTACAGGCCAGTAAAAGGATAGTCCAACTTTGGGGTGCTTTAATAGGGATTTTCCTTTATCACTGTGGTAATTGGTAAAAAAAACAAAGCCTTCCTCCGAATAGTCTTTAAGCAACACTACCCTCGCCCGTGGGTAACCATCAATGCCGAGAGTCGTCAAACTCATGGCATTGGCCTCGTCAATAGAATCGGATTCTTTCGCTTCATAAAACCACGTCTGAAAAAGCTGAATGGGATTGTCGGTAATTTGATCCATATCCAGTATGCCCTTCTCGTATGATTTTCTCAAACTGGCCAGCTTAGCTTTCATCTTCCAATTTTTTTACAAATTTACGATTATCCATCATAACTAAATATCAAAAATTTTACCATCGGAGGCCAATTCTACCGATTCAAAGATGGGGAGGGATTCTTTCAAAAAATCACTTTTATCACGATAACGAGAAGAATAATGACCCAAAACCAATCTTTTAACTTTGGCCAACTGAGCGATTTTTGCAGCTTGGGAAGCGGTACTGTGTTTTGTTTTCGCTGCCAAATTTTGATGATCCTCCAAAAAAGTAGCTTCGTGGTAGAGTAAATCCACTTCTTGGATCAATGGAATGATGGACTCATTGTAGGCGGTATCACTGCAATAGGCAAAGCGTTTGATCGGGTGAGGATCCAAAGTAAGGGATTGGTTACTCAAGTGAGTACCATCCTCAAGAACGATATCTTTTCCTCTTTTTAAATTTTGTAATTCGTAATGGGGAATATCGTAAGCACCGATTTTATCTTTATCCAATCGTCTCAACCCCATTTTTTCTTCAAATAAAAAACCATTGGTATAAACCCTGTGATCCAAAGGAATGGTTCTAATCTTCAAGGAGTCATCCTCAAAGATCAATTCAGAATCTTTTTGTTCCAACTCGTGAAAAAACAAATCATAATTGGTCCATGAGTTGGCCAATTTTAGCTGAAGTGTGATGATTTCTTTGATCCCCTTTGGACCATAGATGTGCAGATCAGCCTCCCTACCAAGCAACCTAAAAGTACTGATCAATCCCACCAGCCCGTAGAAATGGTCTCCGTGAAGGTGCGATATGAAGACATGCTTTATTCTTGAGAACTTTATTTTATTCTTTCGCAATTCCGTCTGGGTACCTTCACCACAATCAATGAGAAATAAATGGTCTCTCACCTCCAATACCTGAGAGGTGGTGTGAGCATTTTCCAATGGAGTTGCAGAATGACAACCTAATATATTAAGCCTCATAAAGATATCCCCAAATCTCGTTGCATTTGTTCCATTTGAACATAATCTTCTGCCTCTCCCAAAGTGGGGACAACCGTTAAGGAATCATAATTTGGGAAATTGGAGATTGATTTGAATACCACCACAAGAGAAAACCCGCCATTAGAGATGATCTCTTGGATTGAAACCAGGGAAACGCTAATAGCTTGATCCACTTTTTCAAATTCGGACAGATCAATGATGACATCCATGTTGACATTCATTTGCTGAAATTTTTTCAGAATGATCTCTCCCGAGTTTTTTACGGGCTTACAATAAAAATGGTTATCCTTCTCTGTTAGGGTCATTTGAGGAAACATTTAGTTTAGCCACCAGAAGATAAATAACAGCCATTCTAATGGCTACACCATTTTCAACTTGATCCAAGATGATGGCATTTTTGGAGTCCGCAACATCGGAGGTAATCTCCACCCCTCTGTTTATAGGACCAGGGTGCAATAAAAGGATCTCTTTTTTAAGATCTGACATTTTTTTGGCATTCAAACCGTAGAGTTGAGCATATTCTCTTGAGGAAGGAAAATACTTTAAATCCATTCTCTCATTTTGTACTCTCAACATATTGGCAGCGTCACACCATTTTAGGGTCTCCATAAGATCTGTACTTAGGCTGACCCCCAGTGATTCTATATGCTTTGGCATTAAAGATTTCGGCCCACAAAGTTTGACTTCAGCGCCAAGCATTTTTAGGGCATAAATGTTGGACAAAGCCACTCTGGAATGAAGAATATCACCAACAATAGCGACTTTTTTCCCTTTGATGACTCCCAATTTATTTTTAATGGAATAGGCATCCAAAAGGGCTTGGGTAGGATGCTCATGAGTACCGTCTCCCGCATTGATAATGCAGGCATTTACATTTTTAGAAAGAAAGGATGCAGCTCCAGAATTCGGATGACGCATGACTACAACATCTACCTTCATTGCCAAAATATTATTTACAGTATCGATCAGGGTTTCCCCTTTTTTGACAGAGGACTGTGAGGCAGAAAAATTAATAATGTCTGCGCTTAACCTTTTTTCAGCCAATTCAAATGAGAGTTTGGTTCGAGTACTGTTCTCAAAAAATAAATTGGCAATGGTTATGTCTCTCAAACTGGGAACTTTTTTGATAGGACGATTAATAACTTCTTTAAAGCGATCAGCCGTTTTAAAGATCAATTCAATGTCCTCTGGTTGAAGGTATTTGATCCCCAATAAATGATCGACACTTAAAACTTCCATTGGCTATCTTTTTTCTATAAAAACAGTATCCTCATTCGCAAGTTGTTTCCATTGAACTCTCACTTTATCTCCTTCTAAAGCGTCCACTTGTGCGCCGGTATAATCAGGTTGGATGGGGAGGTCGCGACTAAATCGTCTATCGATCAAAACCAACAATTGAATATCTTTTGGGCGGCCATAGTAATCCAAAGCCGTCAGTGCTGCCCTAATGCTTCTGCCAGTATACAATACATCGTCAATGATAACTACTGATTTTCCCTCGATGGTAATCTCCATTTCGGAAGCGGAGGGAGAGAGGGTTTTATCTGATCTCCTGAAGTCATCTCTAAAAAAAGTAATGTCCAGTTTGCCATAGGTAACCTGTTTAATGCCATACTCCACCTCCAAGAGATTGACCAAACGATCCAATAAATGAATGCCTCTGGGCTGTAACCCCACCAATACCACATTTTTAAAATCGTCAAATCTTTCAATCAATTGTGAAGACAATCGATTAAGAATGATTTCTATTTTTTGATGAGATAAGAGAATTCTTGCAGACATACAGACTTTGATGATACAAAAATATTATTTTTTAGTGAACGGTTGCAACAAAAAAACCCTTCCTGAGGAAGGGTTTGATCTTAAAATAGAAAAACTGAATTATTCATCATTCATTTTTTTCTTTAAGTCAGAAAGGGCATCCAGATCTCCTAAGGTGGTTATCTCTGAATTGCTTTCCTTCACTTTCTTTGCAGCTCGGCTATAATTTTGCTTTTCTTGTTCCTTAAACAAGCTCGTATGAGAAGCCACAACACGTTTGAACTCTTTGTTGAACTCAATGATTTTGAATTCAGCCTCTTCACCTTTGGTAAGCTTAGAGCCGTCTTGTTTCTCCATATGTCTTTGTGGAACAAAAGCGATAACATCATCGTTAAACTCAATCGTCGCTCCTTTGTCTACAATTTCAGTGATGGCAGTCTTGTGAACGGAATCCAAAGCAAACTCTTCGGCATATTTATCCCAAGGATTGTCTCGGGTTTGTTTGTGTCCCAAACTTAATTTTCTACCCTCAACATCAAATTCCAAGACCATTACATCAATTTCATCCCCTAAGGTAAGGACCTCAGAAGGGTGTTTTACTTTTTTGGTCCAAGAAAGGTCTGAAATGTAAACCAAACCGTCAACGCCCTCCTCCAATTCAATGAAAACACCAAAGTTCGTGAAATTCCTTACGATACCTTTGTGCTTGGATTCAACGGGATATTTTGATGTTATATCGGTCCATGGATCGGCAGAAAGTTGCTTAATTCCAAGAGACATTTTTCGTGTTTCGCGATCCAAACTCAATATCACAGCATTGACTTCATCACCCACATTTACAAAATCTTGTGCACTCCTTAGGTGGGTTGACCATGACATTTCAGAAACGTGAACCAGTCCTTCCACACCTTCCTCAATTTCAATAAAAGCACCGTAGTCTGCAATAACGACCACCTTACCTTTTACCTTGTCACCTTCTTTAAGTTCATCACTTAATCGATCCCAAGGATGAGCGTTTAATTGTTTGAGGCCCAGTTGAATTCTCGACTTATCGTCATCAAAATCTAATATGACCACATTCAGCTTTTGGTCTAATTCCAAAATCTCACTAGGGTGATTGATTCTGCTCCATGAGAGGTCGGTGATGTGAATCAGTCCATCCACTCCTCCTAAATCGATGAAAACTCCATAGGAGGTAACGTTTTTCACAGTACCCTCTAACACCTGACCCTTTTCTAACTGACCAATGATCTCTTTCTTTTGTTCCTCTAGGTCTGCCTCAATTAGCGCTTTGTGAGAAACTACAACGTTTTTGAATTCATGGTTGATTTTAACTACCTTAAATTCCATGGTTTTGTTTACGTATTGATCGTAGTCTCTGATGGGTTTCACATCAATTTGAGATCCAGGCAAGAAAGCCTCTATGCCAAATAAATCAACAATCATTCCTCCCTTGGTACGACATTTCACAAAACCATTCACAATCTCACCATTGTCATGGGCGTTATTTACTCTATCCCATGCTTTGATGACCCTTGCTTTTCTGTGGGATAGAATCAATTGACCCGTTTTATCCTCACGGCTATTAACGATAACCTCGACTTTGTCTCCAACCTTTAGATTGGGATTGTATCTGAATTCATTTAAGGAGATGACCCCTTCGGACTTAGCGTTAATATCGATGATGGCTTCGCGATCGGTCAAATGAACGATGACCCCTTCAAGAACATCTTCATCTGAAGTATCAACAAAATTTTCAGCAACCAAGGCCTCAAATTCGCGCAGTTTATCATCTTCAATTTCGTCAATTCCCTCTTGGTAATTGTGCCAATTAAAATTGTCCAAAAACTCATCCACTTCAGCTTTTTCTTTGACTTTGGCTTTAGGCTTGGGCGCTTCTGTTGGAGTGATATCCTCCACAGCAACTTCTGTTTTGGTTTCGGCTACTTTTTCTGCTGTCTTTTTGGGAGCTGTAGTTTTCTTTGCAGCAGTGGTTTTCTTTGCAGCAGTGGTTTTCTTTGCAGTAGTGGTTTTCTTGGTAGTAGTGGTTTTTTTTGCAGCGGCAGTCTTTTTGGTTGCTGCTTTTTTGGTTTCCTCGACTTTTTCTGTTGTTTTTTTCTCAGTCGAAGTTGTTTTTTTCTCAGCCATTGCTGTGACAAAATTTGTATTCTGTTGTTTGGGGAAATAAATTGAAACAACAGAAGCGGTTAATCACGATTCACTAACTCTCTTTTTCCCCTCTCAAATAAGAGTGCGCAAATTTAACAGGAATATACTTATCTACAAACAATTACATATTTTATTTAAGGGCTATTGTTCTGATGAGAAAGCCAAAAACTTGATTGATGGTCAAATTGGAAGTATCGACTTCTATGGCATCTTCAGCTTTTTTAAGTGGAGCCAAGTCCCTTTCGCTGTCGGTCTTATCACGTATTAACAAATTTTGTAATACTTCATCAAAAGTGATTTTTTGACCCTTTGCGGTAATTTCTTCAAACCTGCGCTCTGCTCTTACCTCGGGTGAAGCATTAAAAAAGAACTTAAAATCAGCATCTGGAAAAACAACCGTACCTACATCTCTTCCATCCATGATCAATCCGTTTTGATTACCCATTTGGCGAAGTTCGCGCAGTACAAAAGCTCTGACAAAATCTACGGCTGCGATCGTACTGACATATTCGGACACCTCTGCTCGACGGATTTTCTCAGCTACATTTTTGTCGTTTAAATACAAATCTCCCGTCTGTGGATCAAATTTCATTTTTACTTCCGACAAACGAGTCCGCAATGCATCTTGATCCAATTCCCCCCCTTTGATAAAGTCATTTTCAATTGAAAAAAAAGTAATGCCACGGTACAAAGCACCCGAATCGACAAAGGGAATTTCATAGTGTTTTGAAAGCATTTTGGCCAATGTGCTTTTCCCCGTGGCGGCAAATCCATCAACTGCAATGATCATAGAGCAATTCAGCTTTCTAAAGATTTAAAAGATTTCGGGTGAAGAACCTTTTTGGAAAGAATAGCGGTTTCTAAGACCTCCTTCATTTCACGTACATAATGAAAAGTAAGTCCTTTCAAATACTTTTGATTGATCGCATCCACATCTTTTTTATTGTCTTCACTGAGAATAATCTCCTTGATTTTGGAACGTTTGGCGGCTAATATTTTTTCTTTGATACCGCCAACGGGTAAAACTTTTCCACGCAGGGTAATTTCACCCGTCATGGCCAACTTACTTTTTACCCTTTTTTGGGTTAAGAGTGATACCAAAGAGGTAAGCATGGTAATTCCGGCACTGGGTCCATCTTTAGGAGTAGCTCCCTCTGGTACGTGAATATGAATGTTGTAGGCATCGAATGGGAAAGTATCCAATCCCAAAAAATCCTTACTTGACTTAATGAATTCCATCGCTATGGTGGCCGATTCTTTCATGACTTTGCCAAGGTTTCCTGTGATGGTCAACTGACCTTTTCCCTCAGAAATAGCCGATTCAATAAAAAGAATGTCTCCTCCAACAGAAGTCCATGCAAGACCTGTAACAACCCCCGCAACATGATTGTTTTCATAATGATCACGGTGTACTTTTTGAGGCCCTAAAATTTCAGGCAAATCTTCTGGTTTCGGATTGAGGATATAATCTTCTTCCATGGCGATTGACTTGGCAACATAACGTACTGATTTGGCCACTTGCTTCTCCAATCCTCTCACCCCTGACTCCCTTGTATAGCCTTCAATAATTTTATCAAGTACAGCTTTATTGAGACTGAAATCCTTTTTATGTAAGCCATGTTCTTTGAGTTGTTTAGGCAATAGGTGTCGTTTGGCTATGGCAGATTTCTCCTCCAAAGTATAGCCGGAAATATTAATCATTTCCATTCGATCTCTTAGCGCTGGGTGAATAGGCGACAAACTATTGGCTGTTGCTATGAACATGACCTTTGACAAGTCATAACCTATTTCCAAAAAATTGTCATAAAAAGAAGTGTTTTGTTCAGGATCCAACACCTCCAAGAGAGCAGCTGAAGGATCTCCCTGAACTCCAGTGTTGATTTTATCTATTTCATCCAAAACAAAAACAGGATTTGAGGTGCCCGCTTTCTTAATGCTTTGGATGATCCGACCGGGAAGGGCTCCAATATACGTCTTACGGTGTCCCCTGATTTCTGCCTCATCTCGCATTCCTCCCAGAGAGATTCTAACATATGATCGACCTAAGGCTTCGGCGATGGATTTTCCAAGAGAGGTTTTACCTACTCCTGGGGGTCCAAACAAACACAAAATCGGGGACTTCATGTCGTTGCGGAGTTTCAAAACAGCCAAATATTCAATGATACGTTTTTTGACATCCTCCAACCCAAAATGATCGCGATCTAATATCTTTTGAGGCTTTTTAAGGTCAAACTTATCAACTGAGAACTCATCCCAAGGAAGATCCAAGAACAAATCCAAATAGTTTCTTTGTACCGAGTATTCCGCCACTTGAGGGTTCATCCTTTGAAGTTTTATCAACTCTTTTTCAAAATGTTGAGCAACACTTTTCTCCCACTTTTTATCTTTAGATCGAAGGCGCATTTCCTCTACCTCTTGTTCATAGGAAACCACCCCCAACTCCTCTTGAATGGTTTTCATCTGTTGGTTCAGGTAATACTCTCTTTGTTGCTGATCCAAATCGGTTCGAACCTTGGATTGAATGTCATTTTTCAACTCTAGTTTTTTGTACTCGACATGCATCAATTTCAAACACTCAATGGCACTTTCTTGAAGATCTGAAATAGATAAGAGCCTTTGTTTCTCTTGCACAGAGAGATTCATGTTAGAAGAAACAAAATTGATCAAAAAGGCGTGGCTCTGAATATTTTTGATAGCAAATGAAGCTTCGGAAGGAATGTTAGGGTTTTCCTGAATGATCTGTAAAGCCAATTCCTTGATGGAATCAATAATGGCCTTGAACTCTGAATTTCCATCCTCAGGAAAAGTCTCTTCCACTGCTTTGATGGAGGCTCTCAAATAAGGTTCCTCCGTTACAATACTTTCAATCTCAAACCTTCTTTTGCCTTGGATGATTAGGGTTGTATTTCCATCAGGCATTTTAAGTACCCTAAGGATTTGGGCAACAGTTCCCAATGAATATATATCTGAAAGGCCTGGATTTTCTACACTTTGATCCTTTTGGGCAACCACCCCTATGACCTTATCTGATTTATTGGCATCTTTGATAAGCTGTATCGACTTATCCCTGCCTGCAGTAATAGGAATGACCACTCCAGGGAACAAAACCGTATTTCTCAATGGAAGCACTGGAACCTCCTTGGGCAACTCCTCATTGCGTAAGGCCTTTTCATCCTCAGTAGTTAATAAAGGGATTAATTCGGCTTCTGCTTCAATATCCTGAAGTGTCAAGTTGTCAAACGACGTAAAATTAGATTTGGCCATATGTCTTATTTATGTCAAATTGTCATGATTTTTCAACCGCCTCAATTGCTTTTTCGGGGATTGCACAACAAATGGTATATCTAAGTATATAAGTTCAATTGTTGTGCCAATCCATGATTAAGAATTTAGCTCTTTATGCTTTTGTTGGGAATACGGTTCAATAAAATTGCCCCTGCAACAAAAAGAATTAAAAAGAAAAGGATCGCATTACGCATACTTCCTGTAATCTGATCAATGGTTCCAAACATTGCCATTCCGAAAATAATTCCCACTTTCTCTGTAACATCATAAAAACTAAAAAAGGAAGTCGTGTCATCGGTTTTAGGAATCAGTTTAGAATAGGTTGACCTTGAAAGAGATTGAATTCCCCCCATAACCATTCCAACCCCTGCAGCAGCAATGTAGAATTCCGTAGGCGTTTGGATAAAAAAAGCAAAAATACACAAGCCTGCCCAAATTAGGTTCACCACCACCAAAGTTGAAATATTTCCAAAGCTTTTGGAGGCATAAGCTGTAGCATAGGCTCCAAAAATTGCAACAATCTGAATTAATAAAATACTTACAATGAGCCCTATTGTTTTTTGTTCACTATTGTTCCAAAGGATCTCCTGCTCACCAAAATAAGTTGCAATTAAAATGACGGTCTGAAGTGCAGTGCTGTAGACAAAGAAAGCCGGTAGAAATTTTCTGAGGATCGGGTAATCTTTTAGTTGTTTCCAAACCTTTTTTAATTCTAAGAACCCATTCCAAATGACATCCTTTGTAACCCGTCCACTGTTATTGCCTTTGGGGAGGTGATAAAATGCATATTGGCTGAACAGAGCCCACCATATCCCTACTGTGATAAATGAAAATTTCATCGCTTTCATTGAAGCTTCCTCAGAAGATCCTGTTATGCCATACCAATTGGGCTGAAGTACCATTGAAAGATTGAATAACAGCAGAAGAACACTCCCTATATACCCCATTGAAAATCCCCTCGCACTGGCAAAATCTTGTTGCTCGGGAAGGGCAATGTCTGGCAGATAAGAATTGTAGAAAACCAAGCTGGCCCAAAATCCAATCAACGCTAAAAAATAAAAAAACATCCCCATGTAAATGGTTTCCAATTCAAAAAAATAAAGCCCCATACAGGAAAGCGAACCCGTATAAACAAAAATCCGCATGAATCGTTTTTTGTTACCAATATAATCGGCTATTCCAGAAAGCAAAGGAGAATTGAAAGCAACAACCACAAAAGCCATGGCAGTCACAAAACTGATCAGGGCCGTATTTTTGAAATCATAACCCAAAAAACCAATGGTGTTGACCCCCTCAGATAAATAACTATAATAAATAGGAAAAATAGTTGAACTGATGACCAATGGGTATACGGAATTCGCCCAATCATAAGAGGCCCATGCATTGATTAACTTATTACTGCCCCGCTCCAACCCCTTTTGTCTTTTCATTTGATTTTTAATCAAGTTGGCACAATTTATGAATTCATTTGTTTAGACACTTAGTTAAGTGTTCTTTTTTTAAAAAGCTTTAACTTTAATCTAAAATCTAACCCAATGAAAAAGAAAAACCTTACCGTCCTATTTGTTATAATTTTTTTAGTGAGTTGTAATGGGTTGTCACAATCAAAAAAAACCACTGAGCCGAAATCATACTCCGTTGAAAAAACTGACGAAGAATGGAAAAATGAATTGCCCAAAATGTCGTATTTGGTTTTGAGAAAGGCGGAAACCGAATACCCTTTTACTGGAAAATACAACAATCATAAGGCCAAAGGAACATACACCTGTGCTGGTTGTAATACGCCGCTTTATGAATCAGAAAATAAGTACGATTCAGAGTGCGGATGGCCTTCTTTTGACAGAGCAGTAGAATCGAACATAGAATACGACGTGGATTACAAACTGGGCTATGCCAGAACAGAACTCAAATGCAACAAATGCGGTGGACATTTGGGACATGTTTTTAATGATGGACCTAAAGAAACTACTGGAAAAAGACATTGTATTAACTCTGCTGCCTTAAATTTTATTCCCAATGAATAAAAAATATCCCATAAAAAAAACTGAGGCGGATTGGAAAAATGAATTGAGCCCAGAAGAGTATAGAATTCTTAGAGAAAAAGGAACAGAGTTCCCTTTCACGGGAAAATTTAACGATCATTACGAAAAGGGCACATACAACTGTAAAGCCTGTGGAAATCCGCTTTACCACAGCGAAAGTAAATTTGACAGCCATTGTGGATGGCCCAGCTATGACCAAGCCATTGAGGGTGCCCTAGAATTGATTCCGGATCACTCGGCAGGAAGGATTCGAACCGAGATCGTTTGTGCTCAATGTGGTGGACATCAAGGCCATGTTTTTAATGATGGCCCCACCGAAACCGGTTTGCGTTATTGTGTCAATTCTGCCAGTATTGATTTTGAAAAAAAAGCATAGACATACATTCGGCTCAAAATCAATTACAGTTTATTAAATTTGTATTGAATTTAAACTGCATTCCAAAATGAATGAATACGATGTAATTGTAATTGGAAGTGGCCCTGGTGGATACGTAACAGCCATCCGTGCCTCTCAATTGGGACTCAAGACTGCCGTTGTGGAGAAAGAAAGCTTGGGAGGAGTATGCCTCAACTGGGGATGCATTCCCACTAAGGCACTATTGAAGTCCGCACAGGTTTTCGAATATCTCAAACATGCAGAGGATTATGGATTGAAAGTAAAGGAATACGACAAAGATTTTGATGCTGTAGTCAACCGAAGCCGGAATGTAGCTGCTGGGATGAGCAAAGGGGTTCAGTTTTTGATGAAAAAAAATAAAATTGACGTCATAGAGGGCCACGGTAAAGTCTTAGCAGGAAAAAAAGTGAATGTCACCAACGGAAAAAAATCCCAGGAATTAAAAGCCAAACATATCATCATTGCCACAGGAGCCCGATCTAGGGAATTGCCCAGCCTGCCTCAAGACGGCAAAAAAGTAATTGGATATCGGGAAGCCATGACCCTTCCAAAACAACCCAAAAAATTAATTGTGGTTGGTTCTGGTGCCATTGGAATAGAGTTTGCCTATTTCTACAACGCTATGGGAACCGAGGTAACCATCATAGAATATGTGGATCGCATTGTACCTGTTGAGGATGAAGAAGTATCCAAACAATTGGAAAAAAGCTTTAAAAAGAGCGGTATTAAAATAATGACTGGTGCTGAAGTAACCGCTGTCGACACAAAGGGTACAGGCGTTAAAGCAACAGTAAAAACCGCAAAAGGTGAAGAAACCCTCAGCGCAGATGTGGTCCTTTCTGCAGTAGGCATCAAATCCAATATCGAAAATCTAGGATTGGAAGACGTTGGAATTGCAGTAGATAAAGACAAGATATTGGTCAATGATTTTTACCAAACCAATCTGCCAGGATACTACGCCATTGGTGATGTCACTTCAGGACAAGCCTTAGCACACGTAGCCTCTGCCGAGGGGATTTTGTGCGTAGAAAAAATTGCAGGACATAAGGTTGAGCCACTTGATTATGGAAATATTCCTGGTTGCACTTATTGCTTCCCTGAAATCGCTTCGGTTGGTCTTACAGAAGCCCAAGCCAAAGAGAAAGGACTGGACATCAAGGTGGGTAAATTTCCTTTTTCTGCCTCTGGAAAAGCCCAAGCGGGGGGTAACTCGGAAGGGTTTGTCAAGGTTATTTTTGATGCCAAATACGGAGAATGGTTGGGTTGTCATATGATCGGCATTGGTGTAACAGACATGATAGCTGAGGCGGTATTGGGTAGAAAATTAGAAACTACTGGACACGAAGTACTCAAATCAGTTCACCCCCACCCGACCATGAGTGAGGCAGTCATGGAGGCCGTTGCAGATGCCTACGACGAAGTGATACACCTTTAGGATTTCAAAAGGGCTTCCACCCCCAAACGATAGCCATCCAATCCAAAACCAACAATGATCCCTTTGGCCACAGGTGTGATAAAGGACTTGTGTCTAAAATCCTCTCTGGAAAAGGTGTTAGAAATGTGAATTTCAATAACGGGGGCATCGATCGCCTTTATAGCGTCACCAATTCCAACGGAGGTATGAGTATAGGCCGCGGCATTGAGCAAAATTCCGTCACTAGAAAAACCTTCCTTCTGAATGCGATCAATCAATTCCCCTTCTATATTGGATTGAAAATAATCAAAATCGACCTGTGGATATTGGGATTGAAGTCCTTTAAAGTATTGCTCAAAAGATTGATCTCCATAGATGCCTGGCTCTCGTTTTCCCAAGAGGTTCAGATTAGGTCCATTGATGATAATTATTCTCATTGCTAAAATTTTTCAAAATTAACCATATTTTTGTTTACCCTATTAATTAACAATTTGAAGTTGCTCAAAAAATAAAATCAATTGCTTTGAATTGGAAAAATGTCATTCTTGATTACGAATTCTACCTAAAAATTGAGAGAGGACTTTCAGACAATACCGTTAAGAGTTATTGTCTTGATATCCTTGGATTGATAAAGTATATAGAGGATAACAATGTTGATGAAGGACCTATTGATTGCAGCAAAGAAACCCTTCAATATTTTATCCATAAGCACTCAAAATCCATTAGTGCCAATAGTCAAGCCCGAAGGATTTCATCGCTAAAAAGCTTTTTTAATTTTTTGATATTTGAAAATATCAGAAAAGAATCCCCTGCTGATTTAATTGAAGGACCCAAATTAGGCAGAAAGTTGCCTGTCACCTTAAACTTGTTGGAAATTGAAAAGATTTTGGATGGGATTGAGCTGAATCAACCCCAAGGTCATCGAAACAGGGCCATCATTGAAACCTTATATGGAAGTGGTCTAAGGGTGAGTGAATTGGTTAATCTGACCTTATCAAATATTTTTTTTAAAGAGGACATCATTAGAGTGCGTGGAAAAGGAGATAAGGAAAGATTGGTTCCCTTGGGAAGCTACTCAAAGAAATACATGCAAATTTACATCGATGAAATAAGAAGCCATAAAAAAATAAAAAAAGAGGACAATGACGTTTTATTCCTCAATAGAAATGGAGGAAAAATGACCCGTGCGATGATTTTCACCATAGTAAAATCTTGTGCAAAAAAATCAGGGATTCATAAAATGATCAGCCCCCATACTTTCAGACATTCTTTTGCTACTCACCTTTTGGAAAACGGTGCTGACCTGAGAAGTATACAGGTTTTAATGGGACATGAGAGCATTACCACTACAGAAATCTATACCCATTTGGATAACATGCACCTTAAAAAGGTCATAGAAAAATTTCATCCAAGAAATCAATAAATTTACAGTAACTATCTGACAATCAGCCTGAAACCTTCACCGTGAATGTTTAGAATTTCTACGTTTGGGTCTAACTTTAAATGTTTTCGAAGCTTGGCAATATAT
>JAQCBK010000041.1 GCA_027621505.1 Bacteroidota bacterium
CGGCGAAAAAGGTATAAGTTTGGCGGTCAATTGATTGTACTTTGGGACTTTGGAATAAACTATTTGGGAAAAGAAATGTAAGTAGGCCTACAGAGGCCAAAAGTCCCTATCTACCCAAAAAAAAAGAGGAAATTGAAGTTCTTTTTGCTGATCAATTTACCCAAAAGGGAGGGAAGTTCCTTTACAGTGGAAATGCACAAACCACCCACGAATTTTTTCAACTCATACTCGAAGAAAACCTTTGGAAAGAAGACGACATCCTCTGTTTTGATGAAGCACTTTCCCAAAGCTTCGGATTGAAAATCCTTACTGAAGATCCCCAACCCAAACAATATAAAGCGCTATTGATCGGTTGTGAATATTTAATTGCCAACAAAGGCACCCTACTCATTTGTCACCACCAACTCAAAGATTACAAATTAGAAGAACTCCCTGATTTTTTTATTGTTTTCTCGGGTGTAAAAAACTTTGTCAATGACGTAAGCGAGGGAATGAGCAAACTCAAAAACAAGTATTCCAACCAAGTCCCAAGCAATATTACCACCCTCAATGTCAGAAATGTTCAGAACGAAAAAGATTTTTTATCCTATGGGAATAGTGCGAAACACCTATATTTAGTTCTTCAAGAGTAAATCGATGAAAGAAATTTACATCCGAGGAATTTCAGGAGGGCTATACGTCGCCTTAATTGTTGGCTCGGTCTTTACACATCAACTGCTGTTTACCCTCACTATTCTTCTTTTCTCCACCCTGGCGATCATAGAGTTTCAACGTTTGATTCATCACAGAAGTTATATGCCCATGGCTTTGGTCCTACTTTTGGTTTACAATTTTTACCAATCCAAAATCGAAGTCTCGGATCTGCTTTATCCCCTCATCAGTATTTTTATTGCCCATTTTTTTCTGCTTTACTGGCTCTTTATCCAAAAAAAAATACAATTTGGATATCTTTCCAAAACCTTACTCACTCTTTTCTATGTGGGGTTGGGTTGTTTTTTTATCATCACTTTGGGGGGAAGTGGGAGTGATTACCATCCAGAGGATGTTTTACTGTTCTACCTATTGATTTGGACCAATAACTCATTTGCCTATTTGGTTGGAAGAAAATTTGGTAAAAATCCTTTATATGCTGCCATCTCCCCCAATAAATCTTGGGAAGGGTTTTTTGGTGGACTTATTTTTTGTGGTATCACAGCCCTAATTTTTTGGCAGTTTTATCCTGAAAAAAGTCTTTCCTTATATATGTTGATTGCGATTGTCACTGCTTGTTTGGCCAGTATAGGAGATTTGATCCAATCCCAATTCAAACGGCAGGCAATGGTCAAAGACAGTGGTTCATTAATCCCTGGACATGGTGGTTTTTTTGATCGTATGGACAGTGCTATTTTTACAGCTCCTTGGTTTTATTTAATACTCAATTTAAAAGAATATGTTTCATAAAGAAGGTTTTAAAATCATCATCAATACTTTTTTAATTTGCGCTGCCATGGCCCTATTGGCCGAATATCAAATTGAAAACTATTGGATTCAAAAACTAGTCCAAACGGCAAGTGTGGTACTATTGATCCTCGTGTTGCAGTTTTTTAGAAACCCCAAAAGAGAAACCCAACCCAATGAAAAACACATCATTTCCCCCGTAGATGGGAAGGTGGTCGTCATCGAAGATGTCTATGAAAAAGAATACTTTAAAGACCAACGCCTTCAAGTCTCTATTTTTATGTCTCCACTCAATGTACATGTAACGAGGTATTCCATTGGCGGGTCGGTTGTCTTCAGCAAATACCACCCTGGGAAGTATCTGGTGGCGTGGCATCCCAAATCGTCTGAGTTGAATGAGCGCACCACTGTGGTCTTGGAAAACAAAACAGCAGGAAAAATCCTTTACCGACAAATTGCTGGAGCGGTGGCGCGTCGCATTGTCAACTATGCCAAGGTCGGAGATCAGGTGGAACAGGGAGCCGATGCAGGATTCATTAAATTTGGTTCTAGAGTAGATGTTTTCCTTCCCATAGGCACCAAAATCAATGTAAAAATTGACCAAAAGGTCAAGGGAGGGGTAGATTCCATTGCACTTCTATAAATATAGTTTATAAATGAGGCCTCAATTTACCGTCATCTTCAAACTTAGCGGTAATTTAAATCGCTGAAAAGCTGATGATTAAAGTTGGCTCAGGCTTTTTTCCAAAAGGGTGATTTTCTCCCGAGCATCCATTGCTTTTTTGCGTTCCAGTGCAATGACCTCTTCAGGAGCATTGTTTACAAAGCGTTCGTTGGATAACTTTTTTTCAACCGATTGAAGAAAACCCTTGGCATATTCTAATTCTTGGGTTAGTTTTTTGCGTTCTTCCTCTGGGTCAATGGCTTGGCTGAGGGGAATAAAAAACTCAGATTGTCCCACCCTAAAGGAACCCAAGGCTTGATTTTCGTCTTGGACAACCGCCTCAATAGAGGCAAGCTGTGCCAGCTTTTTTATCACCTCAGGATAAGGGATGGGTCCATCAGAAATCAAGATCAATTGTTCTTTGAATCCAATATTTTTTTCCTTTCTAAAGTTTCTGATCCCTGCCACGATTTGTTTGACCATTTCAAAGTCATCGATGTAAGCTTGGTCTGTGGTTTGGGGCTTTGGCCAATCTGAGACCACAAGCGCCGTATGGGGGTCACGCTTATCGATATGATGCCAAAGTTCTTCGGAAAGGAAAGGCATGAATGGATGCAATAGTCTGAGGTTGTCCTCGAATAAAGTTTTTACGGCCTCGAGGGTAGCATTATCAATGGGATCCCCATAGTTGGGTTTGACCATTTCCAAAAACCACGAACAAAAATCGTCCCAAATCAGTTTGTACAAACTCATCAAAGCGTCGGAGATTCTGTACTTATCGTAGTGATCATTTATCAGACGGAGGGTTTGTTGAAAAAGATTTTTGTACCACTGAATGGCCGCCTTGTTAACGGCTGGCATTTCCTCGGTTGATTCGACCTTCCATCCGTCCACCAATCGGTAGGCATTCCAAATTTTATTGGCAAAATTTTTGCCTTGCTGGCACAGACTTTCGTCAAATAGCAAATCATTCCCCGCTGCGGAGCTGAGCATCAAGCCCACCCTGACGGCATCGGCACCAAATTCTTCAATTAAGGCGAGTGCATCGGGGGAGTTCCCCAGTTGTTTGGACATTTTCCTGCCTTGTTTGTCTCGAACCAATCCGGTCAAATAGACATTAGAAAAAGGCTTTTCCTCCCGCAGTTCGAAACCAGAAATGATCATGCGCGCCACCCAAAAAAACAAAATATCGGGTCCCGTCACCAAATCTTGGGTCGGGTAATAATAATTGATTTCTGGATTGTCAGGTTCCAGTACCCCATTAAAAACAGATATGGGCCACAACCACGAGGAAAACCAAGTATCGAGTACATCCTCATCTTGTCGCAGATCGGATGGCTGTAAACCAGCATCACCTGAAGCGGCTCTGGCAAGCTCCAAGGCTGTCGAACGGTCTTGGGCCACCACGAATTGGGTGTTGTCCTTTCCATAATAGTAGGCTGGAATTTGTTGCCCCCACCATAGTTGTCTAGAAATATTCCAATCTCGAATGTTCTCCATCCAGTGGCGGTAGGTGTTTTTAAATTTTTCTGGCACCAAGCGAATGTCGCCACTTTCCAATACGGCTTTGATTGCCGGTTGCGCCAAGTGCTCCATTTTGAGGAACCATTGGTCCGAAAGTCGGGGTTCGATCACCGCTTTGGTTCGCTCTGAAGTTCCCACCTTGTGACGGTGATTTTCTATTTTGACCAATTGACCTGAGGCTTCCAAGGTCTTGGCTATTTTTTTTCGGGCTTCAAATCGATCCATGCCCTCAAATGCCAAACCGTGATGGTTTAATGTGGCATCCTCATTGAAAATATCGATTACCTCCAGTTGGTATTTATCGCCCAGGGCTTTATCATTGGTATCGTGTGCGGGGGTAACCTTCAGACAACCCGTGCCAAATTCCATGTCTACATACTCGTCTTCGATAATAGGGATTTTTCTATTGGCAATGGGAACAATCAACTTTTTCCCTTTAAGGTGGGTGTAACGTTCGTCTTGGGGGTGAATACAAACGGCGGTATCTCCGAGCAAAGTTTCAGGACGGGTGGTGGCAACAATAACTTTTTCGTCATTGTCCACTACTGAATAGGCAATGTGATACAACTTTCCGTCGCGCTCTTCATAGATTACTTCCTCATCTGACAAGGTGGTTTTGGCCTCGGGATCCCAATTGACCATACGATAACCCCTGTAAATCAACCCTTTATTGTAGAGTCGCACAAAAGTTTCAATGACCGATGCAGACATGTCCTCGTCCAAGGTAAATTTGGTTCGCTTCCAGTCGCAAGAACAACCCAGTTTTTTGAGTTGTTCCAAGATTACCCCTCCGTATTCCTCCGTCCAATCCCAGGCGTGTTTTAAAAACACTTCACGGCTTAGTGAGGATTTGGCTATGCCTTGTTCTTTGAGTTTGGCCACTACTTTGGCTTCGGTAGCGATAGAAGCATGATCCGTTCCTGGAACCCAACAAGCATTGTATCCCATCATTCTGGCCCTGCGGATGATGATGTCTTGCAGGGTGTTGTTGAGCATATGCCCCATATGGAGCACTCCCGTCACGTTGGGGGGTGGAATCACAATGGTATAGGGCTCCCTATCGTCTGGTGTAGAAGAAAAATAATCTTTTTCCATCCAATAGGAGTACCATTTCTCTTCAACTTTTCGGGAAACAAATTTTGATGGGATTTGCATGAATGGTTTTATGTCTTTAAACGCTCGACAAAAATAGCAAGCCTTGAGGGATTATAAAAACCTTATCGGTTTTGGTTTTCTCATTAAAATTGTAATTTTAGGGTATCGTAAATTAAAACCATGAAAAAAGCAGTCCTGATTATTTTATTGATTCTATCTCCTTTTGCACTGACTGCCCAGGCCTCTGGCCCTATGATCAGTTTTGAAACGGAAACCATTGACTATGGAGACATCGCCAAAGGCAGCGATGGTGTACGTACTTTTATTTTTAAAAATACTGGAGACATGCCCTTGGAAATCCAAGGAGTAAGATCCAGCTGTGGTTGTACCATCCCCAAAAAACCCGAAGCGGCCATTGCTCCCGGAGCAAATGGGGAAATTACTGTTAAATACGACACCAACCGAGTGGGGGTTTTCAGAAAAACGATAACGGTCAATACCAACGTCAGTAGCTCAGCCATCATTGCACTAAAAATAAAAGGCAACGTTCTGGCTAACTAGACAACTGCCTGAGAATCGACTTTTTAATTTTTTTGGCCTCTGCTTGAAGAACGGTGTTTTTTTTGGATATTTGCAATCACAAATTTCAAGATGCCAAATATTTCCAAAAAAGGTCAAAATTTGCCGTCCTCTCCCATCCGTAAGCTGGTGGCTCACGCTGATGAAGCAAAATCTCGAGGGGTCGAAGTTTTGCATCTCAACATTGGGCAACCCGATATAGCGGCACCCCATGCTTCTATGGAAGTTGTTCGTCATCACGAACTGCATCTTTTGCCCTATGGCTCCTCTCAGGGTGCCCTCTCCTTCAGAAAACATCTCTGTAGCTACTATGCTCAGCACGATATTTCAATCCAGCCTGATGATATCATTGTTACCACCGGTGCCAGTGAAGCCCTTTCTTTTACCCTCAATGTCATTTGTGATGCTGGCGATGAAATCATCATTCCCGAGCCTTTTTATGCCAACTATAACGGATTTGCTTCCGCCTCCAGTGTGGTTGTAGTTCCTGTGGTTTCCCATTTTGAAAACCAATTCGAACTGCCTCCAGTAGCAGCATTAAAAGATAAAATAACAGACAAAACCAGAGCCATACTGATTTGTAATCCCAGTAATCCAACTGGCTACCTCTACAGTGAAAAGGAAATTAAAGCATTGATCGATCTGGCGGTTGAACACGATATTTTCATCATCGTGGATGAGGTATACCGTGAATTCATCTATACTGATGCCCCGCATTATTCGGTTCTGAAATCTTCAAAAGGAAGCGAGCACGCGGTAATGATCGATTCGGTCTCCAAGCGCTACAGTCTTTGTGGTGCAAGGGTGGGGTGTATGATTTCCAAAAACAAGGCTTTGATGGCCACTGCATTGAAATTTGCCCATCTGCGCTTGTCTCCTCCAGCTTTGGCCCTGATGGCCAGTGAGGCTGCCATCACTGCCCCAGCCTCCTATTTGGAAAAGGTGAAAAAAGAATACGCCCACAGAAAAGAAGTGACTGTGGCTGCTTTGGAAAAAATCAGTCGGGTTAAGGTCTCCAACCCCATGGGAGCCTTTTATTGCATCGCCAAATTGCCGGTGGACAGTGCAGAGGATTTCTCCAAATTTTTGTTGACCGACTTCCAAGATCAAGGACAGACCGTCATGTTGGCACCAGCAGCAGGCTTTTACTCCTCTCCCGAACTGGGTAAAGACCAAGTCCGATTGGCTTTTGTTCTTGAAAGTAGTAAGCTCATCAGAGCGGCCGAAATTTTAGAAAAAGCATTGGAAGCCTACTCCAATTCATAGGCAATTTTCTATCTTTCACTATGGTTTTGAATTTTTTAGAAAACATATCACTACGGCCCTATAATACTTTTGGGATTGATGTGAATGCCAAAAAATTTATTGCCGTTTCCTCCACCGATGAATTGATTGCCGCTTTAAATCAAAACCCATCGGAGAATCTTCTTCTCATAGGTGGCGGAAGTAACCTTCTACTAACGAAAGATTTCGATGGACTCACCATTAAAATGGAAAATAGAGGTATGGAAATCCTAGAGGATGACCCCAAGGGGGTAACGGTCAAAGTCGCTGCAGGAGAAAACTGGCATGATTTTGTACTGTGGTGTTTAGAAAACGACTATGGAGGGGTCGAAAATCTGGCCTTAATTCCTGGCAATGTGGGGGCGGCTCCCATCCAAAACATCGGTGCCTACGGCGTTGAACTACAGTCGGTTTTTCTCAGCTGTGAAACCGTTTCCATTCCCGACGGAAAAGTAAGCACCTTTTACAAAGCCGACTGTGAATTTGGGTACAGAAATTCCATTTTCAAAAATGCCCTCAAAGGAGAATGTATCCTCACCTCGGTGGTATTCCGATTGACCAAAGCGCCCCATAATATCAATACTTCCTATCGGGGGATTGGTGAAAAAATGAAAGGGAAATCCCTCAACATTCAAAATATAGCCCAGGCAGTCATTGAAATTCGATCGGAAAAACTCCCCGATCCGAAAGTCATAGGCAATAGCGGTAGTTTTTTTAAAAACCCCCTCATCCCTCAAAATCAATTTTTAGAATTGAAAAATCAGTATCCCTTAATCCCCCATTATCCAGATAGTGAGGGAAAAGTGAAGATTCCCGCTGCTTGGTTGATCGACACCTTAGGTTATAAAGGCTATCGTGTAAATGATGCTGGAGTGCACCAAAATCAGGCATTGGTATTGGTCAATTATGGCAGTGCCAAAGGAGCTGAAATCAAAAATCTGGCACAAGAAATTCAGCTTAAGGTAATGGAGAATTTCGGCATTGCGTTGGAGTTTGAAGTCAACATACTGTAACCTACTCTCTGTTTTTGGAATCAATGATAATGGTAACAGGTCCGTCGTTTAAGAGGCTGACTTTCATGTCTGCACCAAATACTCCCTTGGCCACTTTGCTTCCTAGTTTTTCCTCTGCCAAAGTCACAAATTGTTCATATAAGGGAATGGCAATCTCATGGTTGGCCGCACGAATATAGGAAGGGCGATTCCCCTTTTTGGTGGCAGCCATTAAGGTAAACTGACTGATCACCATCAACGCTCCCTTGATGTCGAGCAGCGAAAGGTTCATCACTTGATTTTCATCATTAAAAATCCTTAAGTTCAGCAATTTATTGACCAGCCATTCAAGGTCGGACTGATTATCATCATTTTCAATACCCAGAAGCACCAGTAATCCCTTACCAATAGCTCCAACCGTACTTCCTTCTACTTTGACCTCGGCTTGACTGACCCTCTGAATCACTAATCTCATTACTTATCGGTATAAAGCATCGTCTTCTAACAATTGCAAATAAGATTTGTATCGAGTGGGGGCTATGGTTCCCTCCTCGACCGCAGCTTTGATGGCACAATGGGGTTCATTGGTGTGCAGGCAATTGTTGAATTTACAGTTTTCTCTCAGCGGTGCCATCTCAACAAAATAACCAGAAAGCTCCTCCTTGAGGATGTCCACCACCCCAAAACCTTTAATGCCAGGGGTATCAATGATCTTGGCTTGAGGTTCCAAATCAAACATCTCGGCAAAAGTTGTGGTATGTTGTCCCTGTTGGTGTTGTTGGGAAACAACTGCTGTTTTGAGTTGTAAATTAGGGGACAAGGTATTGACCAAAGTAGATTTCCCTACACCACTGTGACCAGAGAACATACTCACTTTTTTGACCATCAGCTTTTGTATGCCCTCCAAAGTATTGAGGTCTTTGGCCACGACTTCATGGCAATCGTAGCCTATTTTTTGATAAATCGACTTTAAGGATTGCATTTCCTCCAACTCTTTGGACTCGTATAAATCCATTTTATTAAAGACCAATACCACATCGATTTCATAAGCTTTGGCGGTAACCAAAAATCGATCGATAAATGCGGGAAAAGTAGGCGGTTTTTTGAGCGTAATCATCAAAAAAACCTGATCAATATTAGCGGCAATGATGTGGATTTGTTTGGAGAGATTAACGGATTTTCTGACAATGTAATTCTGTCGGTCTTCGATATGGGTGATCACACCTGAGTCCAGACCTTCGGTCGGACTAAGTTCAAATGAAACCGCGTCTCCTACTGCCACAGGATTGGTACTTTTGATGTCTTGAATACGGAATTTTCCTTTGATCCTACAATGGTAAAACTGCCCCTCGGATTTCACGCGATAATGGCTACCTGTCGAAGAATAAACGATCCCTTTTTTTATCATTGCTACAAAGTAACAACAAATATTTTTTTCCCTTATTCCCACAAATTCAAGCAGGGGGAATTGTTATCTTTGTAAAAAGATTGGAATGACCCAAAAAGTAATTTTAATGATCTTGGACGGTTGGGGTTTTGCCCCCAATCCAGAGGTATCTGCGGTGGATCTCGCCAAAACCCCAAACATGGATGGATGGTATGAAAAATACGCCCATGCTTCCCTATTGACTGACGGTGAGCATGTGGGACTTCCAGCCGGTCAAATGGGCAATAGCGAAGTGGGGCACATGAACCTCGGTGCGGGAAGAATCGTTTATCAGGACTTGGTCAAAATCTCCAAGGCCATCGAAGACAAAAGCATTGAAAAAAATCCAGTTTTGGTAGCGGCGCTCGAATATGCAGAAAGCCAAAACAAAAACGTCCACTTCTTGGGCTTGCTTTCCGACGGTGGGGTTCACTCCCACTTGGATCACCTCGAGGGACTTTTGGAGATGGCTTCAAAATACAACTGCCCAGGCGTCTATGTTCACGGATTTACCGATGGCAGGGATGTGGATCCCAAATCTGGTAGGGGATACGTTCAAAAATTATCGGAAAAACTAAAAAATACGGGCGCACAAATCGCTTCCCTATGTGGTCGATATTATGCCATGGATCGAGACAATAGATGGGAACGGGTCAAAAAAGCCTATGATGCATTGGTTCACGGTCGTGGAAAGCTGACCCAAAACTTGGTGGAAAGCATCCAAGAAAGCTACGCCAATGGCGTAACCGATGAGTTCATCGAACCCTTGATTGTTAGCGATGAAAAAAACGAACCCCTAGCCAAAATCACCGATGGCGATGTGGTCATCTTTTTCAATTACCGCACAGACAGAGGCCGGCAATTGACCCAAGCACTTTCCCAAGTCGCATTTTCTGATCAGGACATGAAACCATTAGATTTGTATTATGTCACCCTGACCCATTATGATAAAACTTTTAAAAACGTAAAGGTTGTTTTTGAAAAAGACAACTTGGAGGATACCTTAGGCGCCGTAATCTCCAATGCCGGTAAAACCCAAATTCGAATCGCCGAAACGGAAAAATACCCGCATGTAACTTTCTTTTTCAACGGCGGTAGAGAGGAACCTTTTGATGGAGAACACCGCATCATGTGTCCCTCTCCCAAAGTGGCTACTTATGATTTACAGCCCGAGATGAGCGCTTTTGATGTCAAAGATGCCATCCTCAGCAAAATCAAAGAGGAGCAGCCAGACTTTGTCTGTTTGAATTTTGCCAACCCAGATATGGTTGGCCATACGGGAGATTTACAAGCCGCCATCAAAGCCTGTGAAACCGTGGATCAATGCGCAGGGGAAGTGGTGGAGGCAGCCTTGGAAAACAATTATAAGATTTTGGTCATTGCCGATCATGGCAATTGCGAAACCATGATCAATGCCGACGGGTCTCCCAACACTGCCCACACAACCAATCCCGTTCCATTGATCTTGGTAGACCAAGAACATACCGCCATAAGAGATGGCGTATTGGGAGACATTGCTCCTACCATTCTAAAACTAATGACCATTGAGATACCCTCTGCTATGACGGGAAGTCCACTGGTTTAAAACCATCCCCCCAAATATTTAAAGACTATGAAAACGTTTTTTTTAATCAGCCTGCCCCTCTTGATGATGAGTTGTGGTGCTCCAACACAAAAACCAATCGCTACGAATCCCACCAAAGCTACCAGTGGGGAAATGATTCTATTGGGTAAAATCAATAGGGCCAACTTGCAAACCGATGCCCTCACCTCCTGGTTCAATAGAGAATACGAAATGATTCAGGTCGAATCCCAATGGGGGAGTGATCTTCAAGACCATCTTGAAGGTTTGGAAATCAAAGTCTTTATGGGGACTTGGTGTGAAGACAGTCAGCGAGAAATTCCCCATTTTTTTAAACTACTCGATGCGCTGGATTTCGACCAGCGGCAGCTGGAAATGTATGCCATGTCAGAAGAAAAAACCACCCCCCATAACTTTGAAAAAGATTTAGAAATTCACCATGTCCCGACCATCCTATTTTTTAAAAACGGAGAGGAAATCAATAGATTTGTAGAGTTGCCCGTTAGCTCCTTGGCAACCGATATAGCAAAAATCATTAAAGGGGAAACCTACCGCCATGCTTACGAATAGCCTATGGTAAAGATCAAAAGTTTAGAGGAAATTGAATTGATGCGCGAAAGCGCATTGATTGTTTCCCGTACCTTAGGCATGCTGGCCAAAGAAATCAAGCCAGGGGTAACCACACTTCATTTGGATCGCTTGGCGGAGACCTTTATTCGTGACCATGGGGCTGAACCAGGTTTTCTGGGCCTTTATGATTTCCCCAACACCCTGTGTGTAAGTCCAAATGAACAGGTAGTTCATGGCATTCCAAATGATCAGCCTTTGGAAGATGGAGACATTTTATCCGTAGATTGTGGGGCATTGAAAAATGGATTTTACGGTGATCACGCCTATACCTTTGAGGTGGGAACGGTGGCCGATGAAACTAAAAAACTACTGGAAGTCACCAAAAAGTCGCTTTACTTGGGAATCGAAGCCTTCCGCCTAGGCAATAGAGTGGGTGATTTGGGTCATGCCATTCAAACCTATACAGAATCTTTTGGCTATGGGGTGGTCAGGGAGTTGGTAGGCCATGGATTGGGGACAAAAATGCATGAGGCTCCCGAAATTCCCAATTACGGGAAACGAGGAAGGGGAAAGAAATTCATTAACGGCATGGTCATCGCCATCGAACCCATGATCAATCAAGGCACCAAAAAAATTCGACACTACAAAGACGGTTGGACCATCAAAACGGCCGACAAACGCCCCAGTGCCCACTTTGAACACAACGTCGCCTTAATCGACGGAAAACCACAACTGCTCTCTACTTTCGACTTTATTTACGAAGCATTGGGCATCCCATCGGAGGAAGAAGCCCCTTTTAAAAAACCAAAGACCAACGCATGAAATGGATTTTGCGTTTTTTTCCAAGATCCTTCTTGATTCGAATGAGCATTTTGTTGCAGCCGCTCTTACGGTTTTATTTCAGCGGAAGCCGTTTCATCGATCCCATCGATGGCTCCCAATACCGAAAATTCCTCCCCTACGGCTATGGTAAAAAACTACGACCGAATGCCCTCTGTCCGGGAACACTCTCCTTAGAACGCCATCGCTTGCTCTGGCTCTATCTCGAAAGGGAAACCGATTTCCTCACCCAACAAATCAAAGTACTGCATGTGGCACCAGAACAGGTTTTTTATAGAAAATTCAAAGCATTTCCACATTGGGACTACACCACCACCGACCTCCACTCTCCCTTGGCGGATGTGGTGGCAGATATTTGTGCGCTGCCCTTTCCCGACCAAAATTATGATTTGATCCTTTGCAATCACGTATTGGAACACATTCCCGATGATCGCAAGGCCATGGGCGAATTGTATCGCGTGCTAAAAAAGGGAGGAACCCTTATTGCCCAAGTACCCTTAGACGAAAATTGTCAAACTACTTTTGAAGATAAAAGCATCACCGATTCCAGAGAACGTGCCCAAGCATTTGGACAGTACGACCATGTGAGAATCTACGGTCAAGATTATTATCTCAGACTGAAATCTATCGGTTTTTCTCCTCGGGCAGTTGAGTTGCAAAAATCATTGACTACCGAGGAGATCGCCCAATTTGCCCTTCCCCCAACAGAGGCAATTCCGGTGATGCTTAAATAGTTATTTCTTTTTCATTCTTTCATTTAGTTTGTATTCTAAGGCCTGCAAAGATTGCATTAGCATTTCAATTTTCTTTTGTTGTTCGATTGTGTGTAAATACAATTCCTCTATTTTTTCAAGATTGGTTCGCACATTTTCTGAAATGTTCCAACTTTTTGTAGCTTCAATTGATTCACGACTTTGAACACCGGGTAAGTGTTTGTGTTGTCGAATAAACTCTTCGACTTCCTCCAGACTGTATCTTATGTAATTTGCATTTGAGGAAGAATCTTTATCAAAATAATGTTCAAAAACATAATCGGGATGCAATGCAGCAAAGACTCCTGCTTGCCCTATGGAACCACTGACCGTCAATGTAAAGGTTGGCGTTTGTGTGCCTATACCTACATTTCCATTGGCTAACACACGAATACGTTGGTTACCTTGACCATCGGCCAGTATAATATTATTTAAAAGTCCCGAATCCAAACCCGAAACTTTTCCCAATATGGTGTTATAAGAACCGGTGGTAATACCCTGTCCATTAGTGGATGAAGCTCCAATTACGGTGTTTCCTATACCAGTTGTCAAGGATTGAAGAGAATTAATCCCAATAGCAATATTAGAAGATCCTGTTTTATTTTCGTAGAGGGAACTACCACCGATAGCAATGTTGTTATTTCCTCGGTCATTATTAAATAAACTGAGGGATCCAATCGCCGTATTTGAGGATCCCAAAGTATTGCTTTGTAGTGCTGAAGTTCCAATAGCAGTGTTAAAATTTCCTGAGGTATTTCTCCTGAGGGTTGAACCACCAATAGCAGTATTAAGTACGCCAGTAGTATTCGTTTCCAGTGCATTTAATCCTAGTGCCGATGGCTGGGATGTTACGCATCATCAATGTAAAGGCAGTGTATTTGGAAAAGTCAACCGGTTTTTTGGATTGAACATAGCCCTCGACCAAGGTGTTGGCTGTTTCCTCCACCCGCTCACTTTCTATGGCCTCCCATTTTTGGCCGTTAAAACCACCAATGGTGATCAATTCCAAGGCTTTTTGTGGACTTGGGGCCGAACCCAAAAGCCGATCGATATTGGAAAAAACGTTCCAAGAAAGGATCACTCGACCACTGCCTTGTGGGTTGCGCAGTTTCCAAAATTGGGTTTGACTCAGTGCCGCTATACCCTCCTCGGTCTGATTCACAGGATGGGGGACATGATGATAAGAGATATCAAAATGGTCGCTCCCCTTAAAATCGATCAGTTGGAGGGGTTGGAGAACATTGTCGTGTCCTACAGGAAAGGTAAATTCATTTGCATCGTAAAAACGGACAAAACCATCGACATGGGTGTCGTGATTGGCTCTTTTCCAACTTGCTTTTCGAGCGAAGGAGAGCGTGCCAGAGTTAAGCCCCCTATCTGTGATAATCTTTCCCGATTCAAAATAGAGCTGCCCCGAGGCGATGTGGAGTTCATTTTGGGGCGCAATATAGACGTCCCCGAAAAGGGTCATTTGAGAAAAGGTGGCAGAACAGAGAAATTGGAAACAGAGTACTCCAATCCATCTTGTAAGGAATTGACCCATAAGTAGGTTATTTTAACTTTGGTTGATACTAAGTTATAAAAACTTAAAGTATCACCAATTTTCAGAAGTCAAAACCAGAAAATCGTCTCCATCGGCCAGGGTCCAAAGGGCTTCGATATTGGGTTGGTTTTGGATCAAGGCTTGCCCCTCATCTAAGGGCAAGACCATCAGGGCAGTGGCCCAGGCGTCGGCGGTCATACAGTCGGGGGCTTTGACGGAAGTGCTGAGGATATTGGTTTTATGGGCCGATCCCGTCAGGGGGTTGATGGAGTGGACATATCTTTGAGCCGTGACGGAATCCACCCAGTATTTGCGGTAATTGCCCGAACTGGCCAAGGCTTGGTCTTGCAATAAAAGGGTCTGTAAAAACCGGCGTTCCTCTCCTTGTCGGGGGTCGTCGATGGCGATCTTCCAGGCCTTTTGGGATTTGGGACTGTTGCCCTTTGCAACAATTTCCCCGCCGATTTCGACCATATAATCAGCAGCCCCTTTTCTGTGAAGGAAATCTCCTACCTGATCAACAACATAACCTTTGGCTAGAGCATTGAAGTCGATATAGATATTGGGGGCTGCCTTGGCTACGGTTTGGTTGGGACTCAAACCAACCTTTTGCCAGCCGGTAAGGGAGAGGAGGCTGTCCCGCTGTTCCTTACTAACTATATTTATAGATCTTTCAGGGCCAAAACCATAGGCATTGACCAAAGCCCCGACGGTGGGGTCAAAATGGCCAGCGGTCGCTTTCCAAACCTCGGTGGCTTTTTCGAAAACCTTTCTAAAATGCTTATCTACCACAATGGTGCTATCCCCTCTGTTGATTTTGGAAATATCGGATTCTGGCAGATAGGTGGAAAGGGATTTGTTAAGCAGGTATAAAAGGGAGTCCAAGCCTTGTTGGGCTTCCTCCTCCGAAAGCTCGGCCACATAGAGGATGTTGTAGGAAGTTCCCAATGCAAAACCTTGCATTCTTTTGGCTTCTGTAGGATTTGGACTACAACAGTAGAGCAGCCACAACAGGCCAAAGCTACTCCATGATCTGAAGACCGTCAAAATTGACTGCATAAGGGTCGTTTTCGGTTAATGGCAATTCATAATCCTCAGCATGGGCAAAACCCACGCCTGCATAGTAGGTGGTGGCTTTGTATTTGATCCCATGGTCTCTTACTTGCTCCAACCGTTGGGCGTCGTAAGTCTTGGGGTTGTCGGGATACAAACAGCCCCTGACCACAATAAAATGAAGCTTTTGGTCTTTGATACAAACAAACTGCGGGTCTTTTTTGAGCTGGGAATTAACCGCTAAAAATTCAAAACCGGATTGGGTGAGGTGGTCGCCCACCTCTTTCATGGCCAGTTGGTGAATTTGTTGGGCCTGAAGCATTTTATCCCCCAAAGTCGTCGAAGCGGACATTCTCGGGTGGAATACCGAAATCGTCGGCCATTTTTTCTATCGCCTGGTTCATCAATGGCGGGCCACAGAAATAGACTTC
>JAQCBK010000004.1 GCA_027621505.1 Bacteroidota bacterium
TTTTAATTTTTAAAATTCTTAGTATTGAAAAAATCATACATGATCCTTTTTGGAGTGTTCCTTCTCAGTCAAAAAGCTATAACATTCATGTAACGCGTGCTTTTGTATCCTCCCCCTACTTCAAATAGGCCCTTGTAGTCATAGGTACCGCCAAAATGTATTGTATTGCCTATCCCCGGAATGATCTTGGAACTGATAAAGGGATTGATCGAGGAGTCCACTGTCTCTAACCCGATTTTATAGCCTGCTAATAAATAGGTGGAAGGTGTCTCATCTCAGATAAACGAGTCATTGTCGGTGTACTTGATGGGGTTCAAGAAATTAGGGATGGAAAAAGAAACATAAAACTTTTGTGTTTTGTAGAGACCTCCAAACCCAAACACAGGGTAGGTCTCCTTAGTGATGTCAGGAATAGCTGTAATGGGTGTATTGGTCAGACGCTGTATCGCCTCTACATCTGTAAATTTGGTATGTGCTCCTGCCTTGATTCCCAATGATAGGGTTTTCCCTGCCCCAACAGTGAGCTGAAAACTGGCGTCTAATGAGTAGAGGGTTCGTTCGTCAATAAAAACCTTATTGTTGGTAATGGAAAGTCCAAAAGCCAAGTTCTTTTTGGGATTACCGCTATAATAAAAATAGTTCATCTTTGGCGCACCACTAACCCCCTGCCAAGTGGATCGGGTGGTAAAAGAGAGGACCCTCCCTTCTGATCCTGCATAGGCGGGATTAAAAGCGGCTTTTGTTTTCTATTTTCTTTCACTAGTCAAAACATGTTTTACTTGTTCCATAAAATAAAAAACCCACAACATCCGTTGTGGGTTTCCTTTTGCGGAGAAAGAGGGATTCGAACCCCCGGAGGTGTGACCCTCAACAGTTTTCAAGACTGCCGCATTCGACCACTCTGCCATTTCTCCTTTGGGGTGCAAATATAAGATTTATCCCATTTTAAGCCACCAATTTTATAAAAAACCCTTTTGTCATTTTTTAGTGGTCTAATATTTAGTATATCCAACAATTTCGAGTCCATAGCCTGTGATTCCAACCCTTGGCATCTTACTGGAATTACTAATCAAGTTTAATTTTTTAATGTTTAAATCATGTAAAATTTGTGCTCCAATACCAAAATCACGATGATCCATAACAATGGGGGGAGCCTTGTCTATTTCTCCCTTGCGTTGCATGCCCTCCAATTTTTTTATTCTGGACAATAGATTGTCCGAGGATTGTTGTTGATTGATAAAAATGACCGCCCCTTTTTCTTCTCGATTGATCAATGAGAAAATATCATCGAACCCTTTTGTAATTTCTCCCGTCAAGGTACTCAGTATGTCGTTGCTAATTCTCAGGGAATTGATTCGTGTCAAAACAGCCTCATCCTCTGTCCAGTTTCCTTTGGTGAGTGCCAAATGGATTTGCCCATTGGTAGTTTGTTGAAAAGCCCTAAGGCGAAATGTTCCAAAGCGGGTAGCTACTTGAAAATCACTTTTTTTCTCAATCAAACTGTCGTATTGCATTCGATAGGCCACCAGATCCTCTATGGAGACAATTTTTAGATTAAATTTTTCAGCCACCTTCAACAATTCCGGCAATCTTGCCATCGATCCATTCTCATTCATGATTTCAACAATTACTCCAGCAGGCTCAAAACCTGCCAAACGAGCAAAATCAGTGGCAGCTTCTGTGTGTCCTGTCCGACGTAACACCCCTCCATCTTTTGCAATCAAGGGAAATACGTGGCCAGGTTTCGTCAAGTTGCTGGCAACAGTGGTTTTATCAACCAATGCGCGAATGGTTTTTGATCGATCTGCAGCTGAAATTCCAGTAGTTACTCCATTTCCATTGTAATCTACAGAGACCGTAAAAGCGGTATCCATCGGATCTGAGGTAGAACTGACCATGCGACTCAATTTTAATTTTTTACATCTTTTTTCTGTCAAAGGCGTACAAATTAAACCTTTACCGTAGGTTGCCATAAAATTGATCTTTTCTGGAGTGATGATCTCTGCTGCTGCAACAAAATCACCTTCATTTTCACGATCCTCATCGTCAACCACAATGATAATTTCTCCCTTTTTTATGGAGGCAATTGCTTCTTCAATAGTATTGAGTGATTTTTTTGGCATATGTTTTTATGATTTTGATCCCATGAATTTGGAATATAATTTTTGAACGGGAACGATAATAAAATCCAAATTGACTAAACCTTCATCGGATGAGGCTCTTTTGGTCAGGTAAATTGCAACTGGAACCAAAACCATTGTCGATATCCAACTCGCCAAGATAGGGTTGATGCTATTATCTTCGGAGGCATTTTTTGCAAAAATACCGATGTAATGGTAGCATAAGAAAATGATGACTGATAAAACCAAGGGTAAGCCCAATCCCCCTTTTTTGATGATGGCACCCAGTGATGCGCCAATAAGAAACAGAAAAATACAAGAAAAAATCAATGTAAATTTTTCCAACATTATCATTTTGTGGACGTTGATCGCTTTCTGGAAAAGAAAATACGTTTTTTTCTTGTTTTCCAAACTTCTAATGATGCCTCCCAAGTCGCTTGACGAACTTTGTACTATTCGGATAATTTCGAAATTTTCATCTGTTTTTATGATATTTAGCAAATTTGCTTTGAGGACTGAATCGGTCTGAAAAGTATCCTTTTCTACGGTTCCATTTAATTGACTCGCATAATGTTTTTTATTAAAATTATCACTGAATACTTTTCTCTGTTTTCTAAAGTCGCGTTCCAAAGTGTCGATACTTACTCTTAATTGACTGACTTTCTGCATTCTGTAAGTGGTGGTATATTGCTGCTCATTTAAATCTACATTATTAAATTGGGACAGATCTATATTCATCACATACTTTTCAAAATGGACTTTGGCATGTGGAAATCGTGACCGTTCTTCGAAACTTTTTCCAAGAATTTCCTCGTATCTGTTTCCATCATACAAGACCAATTGAAGGGTAGCATCGGTGGTTTTACTTTTTAGTTCCCCATTTTTAGCCTTGATGACAATTCGGTTTTTATAATCATCTGTTTTTTCATGGATGATGACATCCTCCAACAGTCTTTTGTTTTCTCCATATTTGCGCTTCACCTTGATACTCATTTGGCCCAGATCATTGAAAACTCCTTCACGAATGGCGATGGCTGGTTTTAGTTTGGCTAAGTTTCTCCTTAAATTATAGGATTTTACTTCACCAGACGGAATGACATAATTGGAAAAATAATAACTGCCAACACCAATAAATAGATGAACAATAAAAAGGGCGGTCATGCAACGGACAAGCGAAATTCCTGTGGATTTCATTGCAGCAAACTCATAATTCTCAGCCAAGCTTCCAAAGGTCATCAATGAAGACAATAAAATAGATAAAGGAAGAACAATGGGAATCAATTTGGGAATAAAATAAATCAGAAATTTAAAGATGGTTTCGAAATCCAAGCCTTTTCCCGCCAGATCATCAATGTAGAGCCAAAAAGTTTGGACAACAAAAATCAACATACAAATAGAGAAGATGCTGACCAAACGGATCAAATATTGTTGAACGATATAGCGATCAAGGATTTTCAATACTAATTGTTGATATAATAATTGGGGTAATCCGATGCATTGAAAACGAAGAAATTTTCGGGCAAGGGATTGTCCACATTCATATTGTTAATGGTCAAAGTGGTTATAGTTCCATTGTCTCCTACTTCAATCAGCTTATAGATGTGGTTCTCTTGGGTGTCAATCCCTATCAATAAAGATTTGATACCGCCATCATCTTGGGTGGGAATCAATTTGACGAATTGTATTTTTTTCCCTTTTACCCTTTGGCTGATGTCCCAATGGTAGTCGTACCCCTCTTTATAAAATTCAAGCAGCTCTTTAGGATTGATTCCAAAATCTTCCGTTTCCTCTGCTTCAGTTAGGGTTATTTCTTCATTTTCAGGGACAATGGTATACAAGGTTTTTCCATCAAATAACTGGATGGCATCCAAAAAGTTTAACCTGTACTTTTCGTCAGCTACCGTCACTTCACCGGAGTTTTCTTGGTTGATTTGTTCCACACGGTTGTTCAAAACATAACTGAATTCAAAGCTTATATTGTCATAGCTTTCCATCTTTTTGGAGGCCAATTCTAATAGCTTCTGGGCTTCGATTGAGGTTTGAGCCTTAACTACGGGTACCAAACCGATCGATAAGACCAAAAAAATCATTTTCAATTTCATAGTATAAATTTAGACATCTTCTTGATTCAATAAGGCGTCCAAAGCATTCAAATCAGTAATGAGTACCTGCCTTGCCTTACTTCCTTCAAATGGCCCCACGATTCCAGCCACTTCCATTTGATCGATAATTCTGCCCGCCCGATTGTAACCCAATTTGAGTTTTCTCTGAAGTAATGAGGCAGAGCCTTGCTGGGCCGTAACGATTACCTCAGCTGCTTCTCTAAAAAGCTCATCCCTTTCCGAAGGGTCTAAATCCAAATTACTGGCATTTTCCTCTACATATTCCGGTAAAACATAGGCACTGGCATACCCCATTTGGGCGCCAATATAATCGGATATTTTTTGAACCTCTGGCGTATCCACAAATGCACATTGGATACGGGTCAAATCATTGCCTTGGGTATAGAGCATATCTCCTCGACCGATCAACTGGTCTGCCCCTCCTGAATCCAAAATGGTTCGAGAATCTATTTTTGAAGTAACCCGAAAAGCAATTCTGGCAGGGAAATTGGCCTTGATGATTCCCGTAATGACATTCACTGATGGCCTTTGGGTGGCAATGATCAAATGTATGCCTACAGCTCGTGCCAGTTGCGCCAGTCGTGCGATCGGCGTCTCAACTTCTTTCCCTGCAGTCATAATCAAGTCAGCAAATTCATCAACCACCAAAACAATATAGGGTAAAAAACTGTGGCCGTCCTCAGGGTTCAACTTTCGTTCTCTGTATTTTTGGTTGTACTCTTTCAAATTACGACACATTCCGTTTTTGAGCAACTCATAGCGGTTGTCCATCTCGATACAGAGCGAATTTAGGGTATGAATTACTTTGGTATTGTCTGTGATGATGGCTTCTTCGGTATCGGGTAATTTAGCGAGATAGTGCCGTTCAATTTTATTGTAAATATTAAGTTCTACTTTCTTGGGGTCCACCAAAACAAATTTGATTTCGGCGGGGTGTTTCTTGTATAGCAAGGAGGTGAGTACAGCGTTTAAACCCACTGATTTTCCTTGACCCGTAGCACCCGCCATCAGCAAGTGGGGCATTTTGGTCAGATCAACAACAAAAGTCTCATTACTGATGTTTTTCCCCAATGCAATGGGTAACTCCATTTCGGCTGATTGAAAACGATTGGAGCTTATGACAGAGCGCATTGAAACAACGCTGGCTTTCTGATTGGGTACTTCAATACCGATGGTTCCCTTCCCGGGAATTGGAGCGATGATTCTAATTCCCAATGCAGAAAGAGAAAGCGCAATGTCATCCTCTAAGTTCTTGATTTTCGAAATCCGAATCCCTGCCTCAGGAACAATCTCATAGAGGGTGATTGTCGGGCCCACCGTCGCTTTGATTTTAGAAATTCCTATATTGTAATTCTTAAGGGTATCGACAATCTTGTTTTTATTTAATTCTAACTCTTCTTGGTCTATGGTAATAGTACCCTCTCCATAATCTTTTAAAAGGTCTATGATGGGGAACCTATATTTACTCAGTTCCAATTTGGGGTCAAAAAACCCCTGTTTTTCTACCAAAGATTGAGCTAGATTATCGATTAAACTTTCCTCCTCTTCGAAGGTCTCAATTTCCATGGCTACCTCATCTTTCTCCAATGGATTTTCTACTTCCAACGCATCAACTTCCTTTTCGGGTTCTATTGACTCGGTTTGATCTAAAAATTTGTCAATTTCAAGATCTAAACTGTTTTCTATGGCGACTTCATCTTGTTTATCTTCTTTCTTAAAAACAGACTGTAAGTAAAGGATGACTTTTTCTGGGGTCAGTTGCCACTGAACCACCAATATGGTAATCAAACTAAAGATCAATAAACCTATTACGCCAACTTTTCCGAGATAAGCCACGAGAAAAACATTGACTTCAAAACCTATGATGCCTCCCAAAAGAGGAGAATCAATATGATAAAAACCAAAGAAAACAGATAGGCAGATCATATACAGAAGGCCCCAACTCCAATGGTTGAGTAACCTACTTTTTTCACGATCAAAAAAGAAAAGGTATCCGCTGTATCCCAAAAGGTAAGGAAAAATAAAACTGCTAATCCCAAACAGTTGGTAAATAAAAAAGTGGCTGGCCAATGCTCCTATTTTACTCAAAAGATTTTTCGATGGAATCTCTTTTTCAAAAAAGAAATCCAATGTGCTCTGATCGGATTGATGGTGAAATAAAAAAGAGAAAAAGGATAAAGCCAATAAGCTCCCAATCAGTACAAGAAAACTACCAAACAATATTTGTCTTTTTCGGAAACGATGTTTTTTTTCTTCAGAAAATTCAGGTATGCGGGATCGCGAATGCTTTTTGGCCATTGTAGTAGCTTATTAAACAAAAATACAAATTCAAAAGCAATCCCTGCTAAAAATAAACCCCGAGACCTTTTTTGGCCTTGGGGTTTTAATTGTACTTTTTTGGTTTGGGTGCTTAAGCCAATTCAAATCGATCCAAGTGCATTACTTTGCTCCATGCAGCGACAAAATCTTTGATGAATTTTTCTTCACCATCGGCACAACCGTAAACTTCGGCAATGGCGCGCAATTCGCTGTTGGAACCAAAGATCAAGTCCACACGTGTCCCCGTCCATTTTACTGCTCCGGTGGTAAGGTCTCGACCTTCAAATTCACTTTCTTTTTCATCAGTAGCTTCCCAACGGGTATTCATGTCCAATAGGTTGACAAAGAAATCATTGGTCAAGGTTTCTGGACGATCGGTCAGCACCCCGTGTTTAGAGCCGCCAAAATTGGTATTCAATACCCTCATTCCACCGACGAGGGCAGTCATCTCTGGAGCTGTTAAAGTCATCAATTGCGCTTTGTCAATCAGTAGCTTTTCAGCTTCAATGTCATACTGCTTTTTCATGTAGTTTCTAAATCCATCAGCCAAAGGCTCTAACACAGAAAAAGATTCCACATCTGTTTGTTCTTGAGTAGCATCCGTTCGCCCAGCTGTAAAGGGAACTTTGACTTCATGCCCGGCATCGGCTGCGGCTTTTTCAATTCCCGCACTTCCTGCCAAAACAATTAAATCCGCCAATGATACCTTTTTGTCACCGTGGATTCTGTTGAATTCATTTTTAATAGCCGTCAATACATCCAATACTTTTCCGAGTTGTATCGGTTGATTTACATCCCAATATTTTTGTGGGGAAAGACTGATTCTCGCACCATTGGCACCACCACGTTTGTCAGAATTTCTGAAAGTAGCAGCAGCAGCCCAAGAAGCACTTACGAGTTGTCCCACACTCAAACCGGATTCCAAGATCTTGGCCTTTAAGGCAGCTTCATCTTTTTCATCAATCAATGAATGATCTACTTTCGGAACAGGGTCTTGCCAAATCAATGTTTCCTCGGGTACATCATCCCCCAAATAGCGATCCACAGGCCCCATGTCTCTGTGAGTCAATTTGAACCATGCTCTGGCAAATGCATCGGCGAACTCCTCCGGATTCTCATAAAAGTGTCTTGAGATGGGCTCATAAATGGGATCCATTCGTAGCGCAATATCAGTAGTCAACATCATAGGAGCGTGTTTTTTGTCGGAGTTGTGCGCATCAGGAACGGTTCCCGCACCGGCACCTCCTTTTGGTGTCCATTGCTGTGCACCTCCAGGGCTCTTGGTCAATTCCCATTCAAATCCAAAAAGATTTTCAAAATAATTGTTACTCCAACGCGTAGGCGTAGTCGTCCATGCACCTTCTAATCCACTGGTGATGGTATGTTCTCCTTTTCCAGAGCCAAAGTTGTTTTTCCAACCTGTGCTCATTTGCTCAATTCGAGCCCCAGCAGGTTCAGCTTCTACGTACTGATCGGCATCGGCTGCGCCATGGGTTTTCCCAAAGGTATGGCCTCCAGCGATCAATGCAACTGTCTCGTAATCGTTCATGGCCATTCGACCAAAAGTCTCACGTATGTCGTGCGCTGATTTAAGAGGATCTGGATTTCCATTCGGTCCTTCAGGATTCACGTAGATCAATCCCATTTGAACTGCACCCAGCGGATTTTCCAATTCACGATCTCCTGTATATCTTTTGTCTCCCAACCATTCGGCTTCAGGTCCCCAATAAACATCTTCTTCCGGTTCCCAAACGTCTGCACGTCCACCACCAAAACCAAAAGTTTTAAAGCCCATTGATTCCATGGCAACATTTCCTGTTAGGACAATCAAATCGGCCCAAGATAATTTTTTGCCATATTTCTGTTTGATGGGCCATAGGAGCAATCTTGCTTTTTCTAAATTGGCATTGTCAGGCCAACTGTTCAATGGAGCGAATCGCAGGGTTCCAGCTCCAGCGCCTCCTCGACCATCAGCGATTCTGTAGGTACCTGCAGCATGCCATGCCATGCGGATAAAGAAGGGACCGTAGTGTCCGTAATCAGCGGGCCACCATTCTTGGGAGTTGGTCATCAATTCATGTAAATCATCCTTGACGGCTTCTAAATCCAATTTTTTAAATTCTTCCGCATAATCAAAATCAGGATCCATCGGATCAGATAAGTTCGAGTGCTGACGAAGAATATGAAGGTTTAACTGGTTGGGCCACCAGTCACGGTTAGCTGTTCCACCTCCGGCACCCTCTTTTAGCACTCCCCCAAGGTAAGGGCATTTGGCGATGTCACCGTTTCCATTTCCATGATTGTCCATAGTTATTTTTTTTAAAATTTAATTCCAAAAATGTACTTCAAATTTATATTTATTTATGCAATCATTCATAACAACCCATAATAAATTTCTTTGCTATTATAAGAAATTTTGATCCATCGAAATATGATTTTAATCAACCTTTAATTTTTTGATTTTAATTTTAAAAAAGGCATACACTAGCGTCGTGATTGGACTGATCCAATTAAAGATGGCGTAGATAAAATACTCTGCCACACCCACACCCAATACGCCCGATTGATAAGCCCCACAGGTATTCCAAGGAACCAAAACGGAGGTAACCGTTCCAGCATCCTCTAAGGTACGACTCAAATTTTCAGGAGCCAACTTTCGATTTCTATAGGCTTGGGCAAACATTTTTCCCGGCACCACTATGGCCAAGTATTGGTCGGAGGCGGTAAGGTTGACTGTCAGACACGATGCTGCGGTGCCTGCAATCAATTGAAAAGTAGTTTGAGCCCATTTTAAAAAAGCATTACTAATGGCTTGCAAGGCACCAATGGCATCCATCACGCCACCAAAAACCATGGCACAAATAATCAACCAAACCGTTCCCAACATCCCTTGCATTCCTCCAGAAGAAAATAATTCATTCAAAAGGGGATCACTGGTTTCGATTTGGGTATCGACCGTAATGGCATTCAGTATGGTTTGGTAAATGGCGCTAGTGTGCAACACATTTCTTCCCGATAGTTCCAACAACAGTTGGGGTTGAAAAATCAGTGCAAAAACACCACCCAAAAGCGTGCCTACAAACAGTGCCAATAGGGGCGGTGTTTTTTTGACAATCATCAGGATGACCCCCAAAGGCACTAAAAATAACCAGGGGCTGATATTGAACTTCTCACCAATGGATTCACTCAATAATGAAGTATCTACAGTTCCGTAGGTGGAAAATCCCAACCCCAAAAAAACAAACACCAACAAAGTAATACCAATGCTGGGAAGGGTGGTATAAAGCATATAACGAATGTGTGAAAAGAGTTCACCGCCCGACATGGCCGATGCCAAATTGGTGGTATCGCTCAGGGGAGAAAGTTTGTCTCCAAAATAAGCCCCAGAGATCACTGCCCCAGCTACCATACCCACAGGCAAACCCAAGGCTTTTCCGATACCGATCAAGGCAATCCCGATCGTAGCTGATGTTGACCAACTGCTCCCCGTTGCAAGAGATACCAAGGCCGAGATCAATACACAAGTAGGTAGAAAAAAGCGGGGGTTGGCGATTTGTAATCCATAATCGATCATGGCGGGAATGATACCGCTCAATAGCCATGTCCCAGCCAATGCCCCTACCAAAAGTAAAATCAAAATAGGCCCAGTAACCGATTGTAAGTTTTCCCCCACCTTATGCAACATTTGTTCATAAGAGACTTGATTTCTGACTCCTACCAAACCAGCAACTGCCGCTCCCAACAAAAGAATAAACTGGTTGGAACCGCTTAGCGCATCATCTCCAAAAACGGTAACATTATAGGTCAACAATAAGACCAATATGATGATGGGGAGTAAAGCAGCTGATAAAGGCAGTCTTGAGGTTTTCAATTGGATAACTTTTAAAAAGTACAATTTACCCTTTTTTACAACTTCTTAAATCAATCTTAAACCCTAACTTTTGTATTTTTGGTGATAAATCGAAAATTAAACCATGCAGTCATTTGATGTTGCCGTTATCGGATCGGGCCCAGGAGGCTATGTAGCCGCCATTCGTTGTGCCCAGTTGGGGATGAAAACCGCCTTGATAGAAAAATACAATACTTTGGGAGGAACTTGTCTTAATGTAGGCTGTATTCCCTCCAAATCCTTATTGGACTCTTCCCATCACTATGAGGATGCGGTTAATCATTTTGAAGAACACGGTATCGAAATTCCAGGTGAGGTAAAGGTCAACTTGGAAAAAATGATTGCCCGAAAAGCCGCTGTGGTGGAGCAAACTACCAAAGGGATTGATTTTTTGATGGAGAAGAACAAGGTAAGCGTATTCAATGGCTTGGGATCTTTTAAAGATGCCACCACGGTTCATATAGCAGGGGATAAGCCGGAGGACATTACCGCCAAAAACATCATCATCGCCACCGGTTCCAAACCCGCCAGTTTGCCCTTTATCAATATTGATAAGGAACGTATTATCACCTCAACCGAGGTCTTGGAGTTAAAGGAAATTCCAAAGCATATGGTGATCATCGGTGGAGGCGTTATTGGATTGGAACTGGGACAGGTTTACAAAAGACTTGGGGCGGAGGTCTCTGTCATTGAGTATGCCGACCGCATCACCCCGGTCATGGACAGTGCCCTTTCTCGTGAATTGACCAAGGTGATGAAAAAGCAAAAAATAAAATTTTATTTATCGCATCAAGTCAACAAGGTGGAGCGTAAGGGGGATACGGTTGTGGTAACTGCCTTGGACAAAAAAGGGGAGGAGGTCCAGTTTGAAGGAGATTACTGCTTGGTTTCTGTGGGCAGGAAACCCTATACCGATGGATTAAATGCAGATGCGGCTGGTGTAAAGCTTACCGATCGCGGTCAGGTTGAAGTGAATGAGCACCTGCAAACTACGGTTTCAAATATTTATGCCATTGGCGATGTGGTTAGAGGGGCCATGCTGGCCCATAAAGCAGAGGAAGAAGGGGTGATGGTAGCTGAAATACTGGCCGGACAACAACCCCATATCGACTACAACCTTATTCCCAATGTGATCTATACTTGGCCTGAGGTGGCAGCGGTAGGAAAAACGGAGGAAGAACTTAAAGCCGCTGGGGTGAATTATAAAAGTGGGCAGTTTCCCATGCGCGCCTTGGGGCGTTCGCGTGCCAGTGGAGATACCGATGGTTTTATCAAAATTTTGGCCGATGCCCAAACCGATGAGGTGCTTGGGGTTCATATGATCGGTGCCCGTGTGGCCGACTTGATTGCCGAAGCGGTGGTAGCGATGGAATTCCGCGCCTCTGCCGAGGACATCGCCCGTATGAGTCATTCACACCCCACCTATGCTGAAGCGGTTAAAGAAGCAGCATTGGCGGCCTCAGAAAATCGACCCCTTCACATTTAAAAGTATTAAGGCTTAACAGCTTTTTCCATTTTTGATTGAATGGATTCCAATGCCAGGTTTCCCAAACTTCCCAAATGGGTATGGTAGAGTTTTTTGGAGGCTTGGTAGTCGCCCTTCCCAATGGCTTCCCCCATCTTTTTATAAGCATCTCTAAAAGGCATGCCTTCTTTGACCCATTCGTTTAAGGTATCCACACTGAAAACATACTGATATTTAGGGTCATCCAAAATATTTTCTCTGACCTGTATTTCCTTCAAGCTAAACGTAAAAAGATCCAAACACGCTTTTAGCTCATTGATTGCTTCAATGATGGGGCCTTTGGCGAGTTGCATTTCTCGATGGTAACCAGAAGGCAGATTGGCCATTAGTAATGACAACTGATTGGGCAGTCCCTGAAGGAGATTGCACTTGCCTCGGATGAGTTCAAATACATCTGGGTTTTTTTTGTGTGGCATGATACTGGAACCAGTGGTCAACTCCTCTGGGAAACTGATAAAATTGTGTTCTTGCCCCATATAGAGACAGATGTCCATTGCCATTTTGGAGAGGGTAGCGGCCAAAGCCGCCATGGCAGAAGCTGTGGTTTTTTCAGCTTTGCCTCTGCTCATTTGAGCGGCAATCACATTGTATTTTAGGTCGGCAAAACCCAAACTTTTGGTGGTGACTCTCCTGTCAATCGGAAAAGAACTGCCAAAGCCTGCGGCACTGCCCAATGGATTTTGATCTACAATTTTGTGAGCTGCGTTAAGGAGTGTCACATCATCAATCAAGCTTTCGGCATAGGCGGAAAACCACAAACCGAAAGAAGAAGGCATGGCCACCTGAAAATGGGTATAGCCGGGCAAATAATGGTCCTTGTGTTGATCGGCCAAATCCATCAACAACTTAAAAAAACTGTGGGTCAGTTCCTTAATTGTTTCAATCTCTGACTTGAGGTACAAATGCAATGCGACCAAAACCTGATCATTTCTTGATCTGGCGGTATGTATTTTTTTACCCAAATCCCCGAGTTTTTGGGTCAGTACATATTCTATCTTAGAGTGCATGTCTTCAAACTCGGTTTCGATGATGAAATTTCCATTTTCGGCGTCGGTTTTTAAATCATCTAGCACACTGACGAGAAGATGGGCTTCCTGTTGGGTTATGATTCTGATTTTGGCCAACATCTGCGCATGGGCGATTGAGGCTTGGCAGTCATAGGCGGCCAAGTAGAGATCGTAAGCCCGATCTTTACCCACCGTAAATTGATCGATCTTTTCGTGTGGGGCTTGGTTTTTTTGCCAGAGCTTCATGATTAAAGTATTTTTTTTAACAGTTGGATGTAAATTTCAATCGCCTCTTCGATCTCATGGACAAAGATAAACTCATTGGCGGAATGGGATCTTGTGGACAGTCCGGGGCCCATTTTTAGTGATGGACATTCCAGCGCTGCCTGATCCGATAGGGTAGGGGAACCATAGGTTTTTCTCCCCAGGGCAATCCCAGCCTGAACCAATTCGTGATCCATTCCTATGGATGAGGAATTGAGGTGCAAAGACCTGGGTGTCATCTCACAGGGGGCGGCTTCGGTGAGGATTTTCGCCAATTCCTCATTGCTGTATTGGTCGTTGACCCTAACGTCGACCACCAAATTCACACTGGCAGGAATTACATTGTGTTCTTTTCCCGCATTGACTTGGGTGACAGTAATTTTGACTTCTCCCAAAAAGTCGGATTGCTTCTCAAGCGAAAAGTTTTGAAACCACTCCAACACCTTGGGGAGTTTCATGATGGGGTTGTCATCGTTGGGGTGGGCCGCATGACCAGGAGTTCCTTTAATGACTGCATCAAAAACGAGTAAACCTTTTTCAGCGACTGCCAAATGCATTTCGGTGGGCTCCCCTACTATGGCCACATCGATTTTGGGCAATTCGGAGAGCAGCCCCCTTAGGCTGTCTTGTCCAGCAATTTCTTCCTCTGCCGAGGCGGCCATGACCAGATTGTATTTTGGATCTTCAACGTCATAAAAGTGGGTAAACAGGGCGATAAGAGAAACCAATGCCCCGCCAGCATCGTTACTGCCCAAACCGTATAACTTTCCATTTTCTATTTTGGGTTCAAAAGGATCGTTGGTATAGGCGGTGTTGGGTTTTACCGTATCGTGATGGGAATTGAGCAAAAGGGTGGGCTTTTGGGGGTCAAAAGCTTTATTTTTTGCCCACAAGTTGTTCCCCCTTCTTTGGTAGGGAATTTGATGATCGTCAAACCACTCTCCAATCCTGTCGGCCGTTTTATTCTCCTCTTTCGAAAAAGAGGGAGTGGCTATCAAATCCTTTAATAAATCAATCGCTGCTGCGGTTAGCTCATTCATCCTATAAAATTAAAGTAGTGTGTTTCGTTTTCCCGGAGATCATTTCCGGTGCTCCAATTTTGACTTCGGCAACACCGTTTTGCAAGGCGATGAGACAGTTGTCAATTTTGGGGATCATCCCAGAGTGAATGACATGCTCCGTTTTTAGTTTTCTGTATTTTTCTGGGGTGATGGTTTCAATCACGCTACTGTTGTCTTCGATATGCTCTAAAACACCTTGCTTTTCAAAACAATACCATAGAGAAACCTCAAAATATTGCGATAAACTCTGCGCCAAGGTGGCGGCAATGGTATCGGCATTGGTATTGAGGAGTTGTCCTTTTTGGTCGTGGGTAATGGCACAACAAACGGGGGTGTATCCTCCTTGAAGTAATAATTGAAAAAAATTGCTGTTCACACCGACTACATCTCCTACAAAACCATAGTCAATGTTTTTTATGGGTCTTTTTACCGCTTGAATGGCATTGCCATCCGCCCCTGAAAGTCCTACTGCATTGCAGCCCAATGCCTGTAATTGAGCGACGATATTTTTATTAATTTTCCCCCCATAAAGCATGGTAATGATATCGAGGTTTTGAGCATCGGTGATTCTTCTGCCCTCTACCATTTGAACAGGGATGTCCATTTTTTCAGCCATCTTAGTGGCTTTTTTCCCCCCTCCGTGCACCAAAATTTTGGGACCTTGCATCTTGGCAAAGTCATTCAGGAAAGACTGCAATGCGGTTGCATCTTCAATTACATTTCCTCCAATTTTAACCACAGAAAGTTTATCCATTTTCCAATAATTGTTTCAGCACCGCTTGTGCGGAGTAGATTCTGTTTTGTGACTGTTGGATTACAAGAGAATTGGGACTGTCTAATACTCCATCAGCTGCTACAATATTTCTTCTGATAGGCAAACAGTGCATGAATTTGCCATTGTTGGTCAATTTCATTTTTTCAGGGGTAATCATCCATTTGTCATCGGTTCTTAAAATCTGCCCATAGTGCTGGTAGGAACACCAATTTTTGGTGTAAACAAAATCTGCTCCTTCCAATGCCTCTTTTTGGTTGGTGGTGCATGGGATTCCCTCAGTAATTTCAGGATTGAGGGCATACCCTTCGGGATGGGCAATAACAAAATCGGCATCCATTTTTCGCATCATATGGGTAAACGAATTGCCTACGGCATGGGGGAGTGCTTTGGGGTGAGGCGCCCAACTTAATACAACCTTAGGTTTGTGGGCAGGTTGAAATTCCTTAAGCGTTATTGCGTCTGCCAAGGCTTGTAAAGGGTGAGCCGTTGCACTCTCCATATTGATGATGGGCACAGAGGCATATTTGGCAAAGCTTCTCAATACTATTTCAGCCTCGTCTTTTTCTTTGTCAGAAAGGGAAGCAAAGGCTCTGATCGCCACCATGTCACAATATTGTGAAACCACGGCGGCAGCTTCTCTGACGTGTTCCGATCGGAGACCACTCATTTTGGTGCCATCTTCAAATTCCAATGCCCAGGACTCCTGACTGAAATTCATGACCATGGTCGGAAGCCCAAGATTTTGGGCTGCCTTTTGGGTACTCAGTCTTGTTCTTAAGCTGGGATTAAAAAACAGCAAGCCCAAAGTTTTGCCCTTGCCCAAACCTTCTGATTGTGTGGGATTCTTTTTCAAATCCATCGCCAAGTCTAGGGTATGGTTAAAATCGGGTAAATCCGCTAAGGTGATAAAATGTTTCATAGTAAATCTTCTAAGGCGTTAAAGAACTTATCGAAATGTTGCTCTTGAACGGTAAGTGGTGGAAGGATTCTCAGCACATTTTTGTTGCTGCTGCCTCCTGTAAATATATGTTTTTCATAGATAAGCCTTTTTCTCAAAGGCCCTACTTCAAAGTCAAATTCCAATCCCAGCATCAACCCTCTTCCTTTGATTGTTGCCCCTTTTATTTTTTTGGCTTTACTCCTAAAATAGGCTTCCATCTTTTTGGCATGCTTTTGGAGATCCTCTTTTTTAAGGATTTCCAATACGGCGAGGGAGGCGGTACAAGCCAAATGATTTCCTCCAAAAGTAGTCCCTAACATTCCGTATTTGGGTTGAACGTCTGGATGAACCAGTATCCCACCTATCGGAAAACCATTGCCCATTCCTTTGGCCATGGTAATGACATGCGGTTTGATGTGGTTGTTTTGAAAAGCGAAAAAGGTACCCGATCTGGAAAAACCAGATTGCACCTCATCTGCAATCAAAGCAGTATCGTATTGGTAACATAATTTTTCCATTTTCAATACAAAATCATCCTCGGGCATATCGAGTCCTCCAACCCCTTGTATGGGTTCAAAAATAACGGCACATACATCGCCTTTTTCCAATTCCTTTTCCAAGGCCTCTGCATCGTTGAAAGGAATAAAAGTTACCTTCTGCTGTTGATTTAGTGGTGCATTTATGTTTTGGTTGTCCGTTGCAGCAACAGCCGCGGAGGTTCGGCCGTGAAAAGCATTTTTAAAAGCCACCACTCTTTTTTTACCGGTGTGAAAAGAAGCCAATTTAAGCGCATTTTCATTGGCTTCAGCTCCAGAGCTACACAGGAATAATTGGTATTCGTGTAAGCAGGATTGCTCCCCGATTTCGTCTGCTAATTGTTGCTGTAGCGGGTTTTCTACCGCATTGGAGTAAAAAGCAATTTTCTGCAATTGCTCTTGCAATCTATTGACATAATGGGGATGGCTGTGTCCTATGGAGATCACCGCATGGCCCCCGTACAGATCCAAATATTCCGTTCCCGCCTCGTCGTATACATGGACATCTTTTGCCTTTACGGGGCATACGTCATAGAGTGGGTAAACGTCAAATAGTTTCATTGCATTTTAATTTCATTGATTTTATCAAAAGAGGCCATCAAACCTTTTATGAGTGATGAACTCAGCCCTTGGTGTTCCATTTCATTCAATCCCGCAATGGTACATCCTTGTGGGGTGGTGACCTTGTCGATCTCTGTTTCGGGATGGGAGTTGGTTTCAATCAATAGACTGGCCGCCCCTAAGGCGGTAAACATCGACATCCGCATGGATTCATCCGCATCAAAACCCATCTGTACCCCTCCTTGTGTTGTGGCTCGGATCAGTCGCATCCAAAAGGCTATGCCACTGGCACAAACCACGGTAGCGGCTTGCATTTGTTTTTCATCAATATTGATGGTGGTTCCCAAACCGTTAAAGATGGCTTCAGCGATGGCAATCCTTTTTTCTCCCACTGCATTGGAACACAAACAGGTCATGGATTTTCCAACTGAAATAGCGGTATTGGGCATGCTTCTGATGATGGGATAGTTCGCTCCCACTTTTTCTTCCATCCGCTGGATACTATAACCGGTAATGGCAGAAATTAATACGTGTTTGTCGGTCAATACATCTTTGATTTCCTCTAGGATCCCGTCAAACTGTTTGGGCTGAACCGTAAATATGATGATGTCGGCATTTTTTACGGCCTCTTGATTGTCCGATGTCACTTTGACATTGGTGTACTCCTCCCATTTTTCAATGGCACTGAGATCTCTTTTGGTCAAGTACAGAGAAGTATAGGTATTGTTATATACCAAACCTTTGGCAATACTCAACCCCAAATTTCCTGATCCGATGATGGCTATTTTCATTTTGATTCTTTTAAATTTTAAAATACACTGGCTTTAAGCTGAAGCCCTAAATCTTCTTCCCATCCCATGATGAGGTTTAAGTTCTGTAGGGCTTGACCTGAGGCGCCTTTTACCAAATTGTCAATGACTGATGTGATGAGCAGTTGATCCTCGAATTGGTGAAGGTGTATCACACAATGATTCGTATTGACCACTTGTTTTAAAGTAAGCTCATTGTCTGAGACATGAGTAAAAGGATGACTTTTGTAATAGGCTTTGTACATTTCAATAGCGTTCTTTACATCTCCTTCATATGCGGTGTAGCAACTGGCAAAAATCCCTCTTGTAAAATTTCCTCTTTGGGGAAGGAAATAGATTTTGGGATGCTCTAGGGTTTCTCCGATTTCTCCCAAATGTTGATGGGTAAAAGGTTTGTACCAAGAGACGTTGTTGTTTCTCCAGCTAAAATGTCCTGTGGGGCTTAATCCTACGCCTGCTCCTGTACTTCCTGTGGTGGCGTTGACATGGACAGCGGAATTGATCATGCCTTCTTTTGCCAAAGGCAATAGGGCCAATTGTATGGCGGTGGCAAAACAACCAGGATTGGCAATGGCATTGGCTTTTTCTATCTTTTCCCGCTGGTTTTCTGGTAACCCATATACAAAATCATAATCCTGAAATTGAGCGTCTTTTTTCAATCTAAAATCGTTGCTCAAATCAATAATAATTGTCTTTTTAGAAAATTGATTTTTTTCCAAAAACCCAGCCGATTTACCATGCCCTACGCATAGGAATACCGCATCTACATCTGGATTGATGGAAGCGGTAAAATCGGGTGCTCCGCTGCCGAGTAGATCCAAATGGGTATCGTGAAGTGGTGTTCCGGGTCGGGTGGTACTGTATACAAAATCCAATTCCAGTGCAGGGTGATGCAATACCAGTCGAATTAATTCTCCTCCAGTATAACCCGATCCCCCTATGATACCTACTTTCTTCATTTTTCTTTATTTACAAATTGGTATATTTTATTTTGATTGGAGAGCAGTTTAATAAAGCCTTTGGCGTCATCGGCAGACCAACCCTTGTTTTCTTCCCCATAACTTCCAAAAGCGGCATTCATCAGATCATGATCCGATTCGATCCCATTGAGTTCAAACCTGAAGGGGTGGAGGGTTACAAATACTTTTCCACTTACCGTTGATTGACTGTTGCTCAAAAAAGCCTCCAAGTCACGCATTACTGGATCTAAATATTGTCCTTCGTGGAGTAACATTCCATAGAAATTACCCAATTGTTCCTTTTGGAACTGTTGCCATTTGCTCAAAGTGTGTTTTTCGAGCAGGTGATGGGCCTTGATGATCAAAAGAGGAGCAGCGGCTTCAAAGCCAACCCTCCCTTTGATACCGATGATGGTATCCCCGACATGGATGTCTCTCCCAATAGCAAATTTTTGGGCTTTTTCTTGTAATTTAATGATGTTGTTGACCGGATTGTCCATTTGGTCATCAATTCCTATTAGTTCCCCTTTTTCAAAATGAAGGCTTACTTTTTCAGATTCTCTTTTTTCAAGTTGAGACGGATAGGCGGATTCGGGTAGGCTGTCTTGGGAAGTCAAAGTTTCTTTACCGCCCACACTGGTTCCCCACAATCCTTGGTTGATGGAGTACTGTGCTTTTTCCCATGAAAGGGCCACCCCATTCTCTTTGAGGTAGTTGATTTCTGCTTCTCTAGAAAGCTGTTGGTCTCTTATGGGGGTGATGATTTCAATGCCAGGCGCCATGACCTGAAAAATCAAATCGAATCTTACTTGGTCGTTGCCTGCCCCAGTGCTCCCATGGGCGATGGCCTCTGCTCCAATTTTTTTAGCATAGGTAACAATCTCCATGGCTTGGACAATTCGCTCGGCACTGACCGATAGGGGATAGGTATTGTTTTTGAGAACGTTTCCAAACACCAAATATTTGACCACCTTTTCGTAAAAGGAGGACAAAGCGTTGATGGATTGATAGGTATGGGCCCCCATCTGCAAGGCTTTGGTTTTCATTTCCGCTACCTCATGGGCATCAAAACCTCCGGTATTGACACTGATGGCGTGGACTTCATAACCTTGCTTGGATAGTTTCATCAAGCAGTAAGAAGTATCCAAACCCCCGCTGTATGCCAATACTAATTTTTTATTTTCCATGATATTATTAACTATATTTATTAATGTTTGGCGTCGTGCAACATGCCGGTACACAAGCACATCGTCCTTTCTGTACGGGTGAGAACGTCATAATTTTTACAGGTCTGACAGCCTTTCCAAAATTCAGGATCGTCCGTTAGCTCTGAAAAAGATACCGGTCGATATCCCAACTCGAAATTGATTCGCATCACCGCCTTACCAGTGGTGATTCCAAAAATTTTGGCATCTGGAAATTTATCTTTGGACAAATCAAATACCTTTTGTTTGATTTGCATGGCAAGTCCTTTTCCACGATGTTTTGGGGAGACAATCAGGCCGGAATGGGCGACATATTTGCCATGTCCCCAAATTTCAATATAGCAAAACCCTGCAAATTCATTGTCTTCTAAAGCAATGACTGCATTGCCCGTTTCCATCTTTTTACTGATGTATTCGGGACTTCTTCTTGCGATGCCCGTCCCCCGCATTTTAGCCGACTCCCCTATACAGGTGCTAATGGATTGTGCGTGAATGATATGTTTTGCGTTGGCAATAACTAGTTCCATTATTGACAAAGTTGATTAGGTTTAAAAAATAAATTGTGATTGATGCAAAGAGAGACTGGACGCACCTGAGTCTCGAATAGAGAAATATACCCGCTAGGGGCGGCGTGGACGAAGTGGAGCCGAAAAAAAATAATTAACGGTTTCCATAGAATATGTCGAAGCATCTTTCATTTGAAATGCAAATATCCGAATTTTATTTTTTTTGGCAAAATCATTAATTATTATTCAGAAATCCCCACATAACTAAGGTTTTAAAAAGAAAATAAGTGTAGTCAAAATTACATCTCGGCTGTTCCAAAATCCTTAATTTTGCTCATGTTTCAGAAGTTCCAAAATCATTTGTCAAAATATTTTCCTCGACTCGCGGATCAAAAACTCCTATTGGCATTGAGCGGTGGGGTAGACAGTTGTGTATTATTGGATCTGTGTTTGAAATCGGGACTTCTCCCTGCGGTGGCCCATTGCAATTTTCAATTAAGAGGGACAGCCAGTGAGGACGATGCTATTTGGATCCAAAATTTAGCCCAAAAAAATAACTTAAAATGCCACATTCAAAACTTTGATACCCAAACTCATGCTTTAGAAACAAGAGTGTCTATTCAAATGGCGGCACGAGAATTGCGATACCAATGGTTTGAAAAGTTGTGTTCCGAAAACGACTATGATTTGATTTTGGTGGCCCATCATGCCGATGATGTCATAGAAACTTTTATGATCAATACCATGCGGGGCTCTGGCCTAAGAGGACTGTTGGGTATCCCAGAGCGTAGACGAAAGATCCGTCGTCCTTTGTTGCCTTTTTCTCGTGAAGAAATCAAAAATTATGCAAGGGAAAATAAAATCGAATGGAGAGAAGATGCTTCCAATGTCAAAACCGATTATTTGCGCAATGCCCTTAGGCACGAAGTCATTCCACTTTGGAAAAAAAGAGAACCGAATTTCGATGCACAATTTCAGGAAACATTGTCGTATTTGGGACAAGCTCAGGCGGTATTGGATGGGGTTATTGAGGATTTTAAAGACCAAAATATCATCCCCCAGGATCAGGGTTTTAAAATTTCGATTGATGCGCTGAAATCCCTGTCATCATTGGGTTATTACCTGCATGCCTTGTTTGCTCCCTATGGTTTTAGAAACCTTGCTGACCTCGAAAAGTTGATCGATGCACAAAGCGGCAAACAGCTTTTTTCAGACACCCATAGGTTGATCAAAGACAGGGTATATTTATTGTTGAGTTCCCTTGATCATTCAGTAACCGAGTCCTATACCATTGATTTAGAAATGTCGTCCATTGACCATCCTTTAAAGTTGTTTTTCTCGCACGAAAAAAGCTTTAAAAAAGGAGATCCAAAAACTTTATTATTGGACAAATCCAAGTTAAAGTTTCCTCTGATCTTAAGAAAATGGAACCAAAGTGATTATTTTTATCCCAATGGGATGAGAGGGAGAAAAAAATTGAGTAAATACTTTAAAGACGAAAAGTTTTCTCTTCTCCAAAAAGAAGCACAATGGTTGCTCTGTTCAGGCGATGATATCGTTTGGATTGTTGGTAAAAGGGCCGATCAGCGTTTTTTGGCGGATTTCGACACTTTAGACAAATGGTTAATTAGGATAGGATGATTAGAAAAGTTTTTTTACTGTTATTTTTTTGGGTGGTAGGACTCCAAGGGCAAAATCCTGTGGTTTGGACGACGGATTTTAAAAAGCAATCGGATACCGAGTACTTGCTGATTTTTAAAGCATCGGTTCAACCCAAATGGCATTTGTATTCTCAGAACCTTCCCAAAGACGGGCCTTTGCCTACCGAGTTTATTTTTCAAGAGGTGGGGACTGCCTTTGAGTTGGTTGGAAAAATGCAGGAGAGTGAAACCGTTACGGCTTTTGATCCCATTTTTGAAATGGATTTATCTTGGTTTGAGGGGGAGGGTACTTTCCAACAAAAAATTAGATTGATCCAACCTGAGTTGGGAGCAATTTCTGGAGAAATTAATTTTCAAGCTTGTGATGACAAGATATGTATTTTTAGGAATGAGCCCTTTCGTTTTGTATTGGATATTTCCAAAGCTGTGGCAGCCGAACAAAAAACCGTTGACTCGGAAAGCTTAAAAAAATCGCAGGCATTACAATTATCGCTTAAGAATAAGGAATTATTGTCGCAAGACCAAGACCAAAAAAGTGATAACCCTTTGTTGAATTTATTTTTATTGGGCTTTGTCGGGGGGTTGATTGCACTGCTTACCCCTTGTGTTTTCCCAATGATTCCCCTAACGGTCTCCTTTTTTCTCAAGCAAAGTACCAGTAAAAGCAGTGGGGTAGTTCGTGCCCTGCTCTATGGTTTTTTTATACTGTTGATCTACGTCCTGATGAGTTTACCCTTTCACTTTTTGGATGCTTTAGATCCCCAAATCTTGAATACCCTATCGACCAACATCGTGATGAACCTGATCTTTTTTGCGGTATTTGTCTTTTTTGCCTTTTCCTTTTTTGGTTATTACGAATTGACCTTACCCAGTAGTTGGGGGAATCGCTCCGACGCAGCGGCTTCAAGTGGTGGCGTTTTGGGCATCTTTTTTATGGCGCTCACTTTGGCAATTGTTTCCTTTTCCTGTACGGGCCCTATTTTGGGGTCACTGCTTGCAGGTTCACTCACCGCCGAGGGGGGAGCAACCCAATTGACCATTGGAATGGCTGGTTTTGGTTTTGCCTTGGCCTTGCCTTTTGGACTATTGGCTTTTTTCCCCAATGCACTCAAATCCATTCCCAAATCAGGAGGATGGATGACCAAAGTTAAAGTAACCCTGGGTTTTTTGGAGTTGGCTTTGGCTTTGAAGTTTTTATCCAATGCTGATTTGGTGGGGCATTGGGGAATCCTCAAACGCGAAGTTTTTGTGGGGATATGGTTGGTGATTTCCATTCTATTATTCGTTTACCTTATGGGATGGTTACGCTTTCCACACGATGTAAAGGGGGCGAAGATTTCTGTGTTCCAACGTTTATTTACTTTTTTGGTGATGCTCTTTATTTTTTATTTGATCCCCGGTTTGGGTAAGAATCAAGATGGACAACTCACCCTTTTGAGTGGCTTTCCCCCTCCAGTGTTTTACAGTGTTTACCCTTCCGACTCCGAATGTCCCTTGGGATTGAATTGCTTTAAGGATTACGAAAAGGGAAGGGCCTATGCTGAGGCCCAAGACAAACCCATCTTATTGGATTTTACTGGTTGGGCCTGTGTCAACTGCAGAAAAATGGAAGAAAATGTCTGGTCACAACCCGAAGTTTTTCGTTTGTTGAAAGAAGAGTTTGTGATCATATCCCTCTATGTTGATGACCGAAAAGAATTACCTGAGGCCGAGCAATTCAACTTCCAATATCCCAGTGGCAGGATCAAAACCATTCATACCGTTGGAGAAAAATGGGCGACTTTTCAGAACCTGAATTTTGCCTCTGCTTCGCAACCTTATTATGTTTTGATGACAGCCGATGCAACCCTGCTCAATCCTCCCGTTCAATATACGGATACGGCAACCTACAGGGACTGGTTGAAATCTGGTTTAGAGCAATTTCGGGAAAGCGAAAAACAGCCCAATAGTGGTTATGCCTTTTAGTTTTATCCTAGAGGTTGATCCAATAATTGATTTTTAGGGTAAGATTCCAATTTCTATTGGGCGTTAGCATTTGGGTGTCACTGCTGTTAAACACCAAAAAAATGTCTGATGCTGGTTTGTAACGCCATTGAAAACGAGAATTGAAATTCCACAGTTTTTGTTGCTCATTATATTGATAGAGATTGGAAAAGAAAATATTTCTGGTAAAAGTAAATTTCGATTTCACCCCCAGCAACCAGAATCCATTGGTTCCCCAAGGTGCCTCTAGTTCAATGTGGTTGTAACTAACCAAGGTGTTCAATTCCACATAAGGTTGAAAGCGGTAGCCCATTTCGCTGAAAAACAGCCACCTTTTCCCATCTTGAAAGTAGCCCCCATAGGAGGATTTAAGCGCGTAGGTAAATAGACTTTGGGGCTTGGATTCGTATTCCAGATTGATGCTGTTCCACCGATGTTTGGTCAGCGCCTCAAGACTTAGAATACCTGTTCTTATGGGATCAAATGGATTTTGTAGAATGATGAATTGATTTTCAAAAGTAAGGGCCATTTCACTCCTGTTTTTAAAATTGACCTCATAGCCCAGCTCCGTTCCTCTGTCGATACCCAACCCGTCAAAATTGAAATATTGAATGCTCCCGACCATTGGGCCGTGGGACAAAACCTTTGATTCTTGTCTGGGGAAAAACAAATATTTGAATGTAGTATCAAATTTATAATAATGGGTTCGAGGAACATAGCCCACATCGGCATTGTAATTTTCCCCCACATATTCTAATTGGAAATTCCCTAAGAAGTTATTGTCGTTATAGGTGAGGTTACCTGCAAAAATGGCATCGTCATCGCTCACCCTTGGACTAAAGGATTTGAGGTACATCAATTTACCATTCCACAGATTGTCCGCCGAAAAATAGTTGTATTCCAAACCGAAATTACGGTTGTATTCCTCGCTTGCATTTTTGAAGTTTTCAAGCTCACCCATGCTTTGCTTGTTAACAAAAATCATCCCGATAGAAGAGCGATCCAAGACTTTGCGTTGTAAACTGAAAACACCAAAATTTTCACTTGGAATTCCAATTTCTTTGTCCTCTTGGGTTTGAATATCCAATAATCCAATCCTCCACTTTTCGTCTATGTTTCCACTCAGTCGAATTCCACCAATAATGGGGTTTTGAAGTCCAACACGCCTGGAAAAAAAGGGTCGAATATTATCATAGCCAAAATTGGCAAATAGGTCGGCATTTTCCAGAAAAAACTGCCTTCTTTCTGGAAAGAAGAGTTCAAAACGATCCAGATTGGTTACCTGTTGGTCCACCTCCGCCTGGGAAAAATCGGGATTGAGGGTTACATCCAAATTGAGAGAGGAGGTCAGATTGAGTTTTAGATCCGCGCCGGCATTGAGTTGCTGATCAGTGATGTTTTTTTGAGGGCTGTCAATTTCGCCCAAAAGATAAGGGATAAATGAAACATTCGATCCCTGAGAAGGGGGGGGTGCATCCCAGTCCAATACCCCGGAATAGGCCATGGTAATGGATGGAAATTGACGGGGAACTGGTGTCCATCCGGATTTTTCACTGGCTTTAAGATCCAAGCGACTAAAACTGATGCCCCATTGGGTAAGCTTTTCATCATAGCGTATGGATTTGAGTGGAATGGCAATTTCAGCCGTCCATTTTTCTTCATCGAAAGCCACTTCCGAATACCATTTGGTGTCCCAATTCAAGTCCACTCGACGGCCGTCATACATGGTGCCATCCCACTGGGCTCCATAGGCATTCAGCCCAAAGGCAAAGCCCGTAGTCATGTTGTTAAAAGGATCAATGGCCACCAAAAAATTGTCATTCTTGCCAAAACTGAAATCTCTTTTATAGGATTCTACCACATAATCCCCTTTAATGGTGTTGTTATAAAAAACCACTGCGAGGTATAGGTTTCTATCGTCATAGGCCATTCTCACTTCCGAAAACTGGGTGGCCTTACGGTCGTCTTGGGGAAGAATCATGGAAAAATTATCCGCAACATCTGCGATCTCCCAAACGCTTTCGTTTAATAGGCCGTCCAAAACGATTTCCTCAGAAGTTTTTCCAATTTTAAGGACATAGTCTTTATTGAATTTTTGCCCCCAAGCAACTTGAAAAATAAAAAGTAAGAGGGAAGGGACTAAAATTTCTTTGTAAGAAAAAGACATAAGCTGTACTTTATTGATACAATTGACCTGGAGGGGTTTTACAAATGTCCTGAATCAACTCACTGATTTTATCCGTCACATCATCAAAAAACTTTTTTCCTTTTTCCTTAGTGGATTTTTTGGGATTGCCCACGCCCGTATCTTCAGTTACTTGCGACCATTTTCTTTCTTTCCAAGCCCATTTTTCACGAAAAGCCTTGATGACGTTTTTCTTTTCTTTGCCCATCCCAGCCTCGGAAAGCGGCAAGACAAACTCAGGGTTGATGTGCATCATGATACTGGTTTCCATCTCGTCGGCATGGTCTCCTTCCTCCTCAAAATATTGCGACTTGTCCAAGGCTTGAAACCAATTGCAAGTACTCAGAAACATTTTGGGAAACTCAAGCCCCAATTCTCTCAAAATGATTTTAAAATCATTACCGCCATGACTGTTGAGAATCAGGAATTTTTTTACGCCTTGGCGATTGAGCACAGTCAAAAAATCTTTAAGTACTGCCATTTGGGTGCTCGGACTCATGTTCATGTCCAAATAAATGTCTGTTTGGCCCGTATTGACTCCAAAGGGAAGGGTAGGTAAAATAACCACTTTGGCTCCTTTATCCCAAGCTTTTTTGCCCGATTCGGCAGCGATGGCATCGGCTTCATAGACGTCCGTTCCGTAGGGCAAATGATAATTGTGCGCCTCGGTTGCTCCCCATGGCAATACTGCCAATTCAAAGCGTTGGGTTTTTAAATCTTTCCAATGACACTCGGATAGGATATAGGGTCTCATTGTTTGCGAATTTAAACTATTTTGCGATATCAAATAATACAGACCAACTTTACTTAATCGACAAAACACAAAGGCATTAAATTTATTTTTTTTGATAAGGTATTTGTTCAAGAATATATTCAATGGCTTCTATGCGTGCAACGGTTTTATGATTGGCATCGATGATTTGCCAGGGAGCTTGGGAAGTGTTGGTTTTATCAAACATGAGTTCTTTATAGCGGGTGTAGTCGTCCCAAAGGGCTTGCGCATTAAGGTCAACACGGGTGATTTTCCATTTTTTTAGTGGATTTTTTTTGATCTCTTCAAAGCGATACTGCTGTTCTTCTTTGCTGATCGAAAAATAGATTTTGATCAAATAGGCTTCCGATTCCAAAAGCATTTTTTCAAAGGCGTTAACCTGTCCCATAAAACGGTCGTATTCTATTAGAGTACAAAATCCATTCACAGGTTCTACTACAGCACGGTTGTACCAACTGCGATCAAAAAAGACCATCTCTCCAGGCTTAGGCAATTGGTTGATGTAACGCTGAAAAAACCACTGTTTTTTTTCGTCGTAGGTGGGTACGTTCAACGCAACGATTTTAATGTGCCTGGGGTTCATGCGTTGGGTAATCCTTCGGATGGCTCCCCCTTTTCCAGCAGCATCCCTTCCTTCAAATAAGATGACTACCTTTTTTTCCTGCTCAATCACCCAATGCTGCAGTTTGATCAATTCGGTTTGAAGGGTACGCAGTTTTTTTTCGTAAAGAATACGCTCCCTGGCCTTGTCGTAGTCCACATTCTTGTAGGCCATCAAAGTGCGCAGTCCTATCTTGCTATTGAGAAGTTCCAAGGTTTCGATCGGGAGTTTTTTTGAAGTCATGTATCTATTAAATATCAATTTGTGTGGCACTGCGGTGGTAGCGAACCATTACGTTGGGGTCGGGATAAAGGGAAATTCCAGATTCACCTTTTCCATCATAATCAAACTGCGAGAGCAAATATCGAATACTTTCCAAACGGGCTTCGCGTTTCTGGTTGGTTTTCACGATCATCCAGGGGCTGAAATTGGTATGGGTTTTGCTGAACATTTGTTCTTTGTAATGGGTATAGTCATTCCATAGCTCTTGCCTTTTGAGGTCAACGGGACTGAATTTCCATTGCTTCAGGGGATTGTTGAGTCGAGATTCAAAACGTTTTTTTTGTTCTTCTTTGGAGATGGAAAACCAAAATTTGATCAGTTTGACGTTGTCTTCATAAAGTAAATGTTCAAACTCGGAGACTTGCACCATAAATTTTTGATATTGCTCTTTGGAACAGAATCCCATCACGGGTTCCACCACAGCTCGGTTGTACCAACTGCGATCAAAAAAAACCAGTTCTCCGGGGTTGGGAAGCTGTTTGATGTAACGCCTGAAATACCATTGCCCTTGTTCTACGGGAGTGGGTTTGGATAAGGCAACTACTCTGGAACTTCTCGGGTTGAGGTGTTCTTTGAACCTTTTGATGGCGCCCCCCTTTCCTGAGGCATCTCTTCCCTCAAAAATTACAGCAACCCGATATTGGTGCTGGGCAACCCATTGTTGGAGGTTGACCATCTCACTTTGCAGTTGGGTCAGTTCTTCAAGGTATTGGAAATTGGTTAAGGCATCACTGATGTCCACGCCACGAGCCTTAGCGGTTTTGACCAGTTCCTTTCGGGTTTTGATCTGTTGAAAATCTTTTTCAGAAAAACTTTTCTTGTTAGGTATTTGGTACATGAAGTAGGTTATTTATCAAGTGTTAGAGTGTTTAATTGGGTTACCTAAAGATAACAATAATAGATTTGTTGAGGATTTTTTCTCCATAAAAGGATTTATTATATTGTATTCAAATACCTACTTATGCTGGTCTCCGTATATGGAAGCGCTGTTTTTGGCGTGGATGCTCAACGCATCACTATCGAAGACAATATTGATAAAGGCATTGGCTATCACTTGGTGGGCTTACCTGATAATGCCGTAAGAGAAAGTAACTTCCGAATCGCTGCTGCACTTAAAAACATCGGCTATCAACTTCCGGGAAAAAAAATCACCCTCAATATGGCACCTGCTGATCTTCGAAAGGAAGGTTCGGCCTATGACTTACCCCTTTCTGTGGGCATATTGGCGGCCTCGGGCCAAATCAAAGCACCCAATATAGGAGATTATCTGTTGATGGGGGAATTGGCTTTGGATGGAAATATCCGACCCATTAAAGGGGCTTTGCCCATTGCCATTCAGGCTCTTAAGGACGGTTTTAAGGGGATTTTACTACCCAGAGAAAACGAAAGGGAAGCCGCCATCGTAAAGGGCTTGGACGTTTACGGTATGGAAAATCTTACCGATGTTATTGCTTTCTTTGGTGAAACAAAATCCTTCAGTCCCATTGTAGTGGATACCCGTAAAGCTTTTGAAAAGCAATTGAAATACCCAGAGCATGATTTCTCTGATGTCAAGGGACAAGAAACCATCAAACGATGTATGGAAATTGCTGCGGCAGGGGGCCACAACATCATCCTCATAGGCCCGCCAGGAGCAGGAAAAACCATGCTTGCCAAACGGCTGCCTTCCATTTTACCTCCGATGACGCTCCAAGAGGCATTGGAAACCACCAAAATACATTCTGTGGTTGGGAAAATCGAAAATCAAGGCTTGATCAGTGTGCGTCCCTTTCGTTCACCTCATCATACCATCTCTGATGTTGCATTGGTAGGAGGGGGGCAATACCCACAGCCGGGTGAGATTTCCATGGCCCACAATGGAGTACTTTTTTTGGATGAGTTACCCGAGTTCAAGCGTTCTGTTTTGGAGGTGATGCGACAACCTTTGGAAGATCGGGAGGTGACCACTTCTAGGGCCAAATTTACGGTTACCTACCCCGCCTCGTTCATGCTGGTGGCCAGCATGAATCCTAGCCCTTCAGGATACTTTAACGATGGCAAAAGCGCATCGGTTACCCCTTTTGAGATGCAGCGCTATTTGGGTAAAATTTCAGGGCCACTGCTGGATCGCATCGACCTGCATGTAGAAGTAGAACCTGTTCCCTTTGAAAAATTGTCTGATACCCGCCCCGCGGAATCCTCAGCATCGATTCGCAGTAGGGTGACGGAAGCGCGTAAGTTGCAAACAGAACGCTTTATAAAAACAAAAAACACCCACTACAATGCCCAAATGAGCAGTCGGCAGATTCGAAAATATTGTTCCTTGGATCAGGATTCTTCATCACTACTCAAATCGGCGATGGAACGTTTGTCTTTGTCTGCCCGTGCCTGTGATCGTATATTAAAAGTCTCCCGAACTTTGGCCGATTTGTCAGGACAGGAAAAGGTAAATTCAGACCATATTGCCGAAGCAATTCAGTGCAGAAGTTTGGATCGGGAAGGTTGGTTGGGATAGGGAAAATTGATTTATTTTTCAAAATAAACTTCGTCGAAAGGAACCCTAAAGCGTGCTCCATAGATGCCCTTTTTGGTGCGAATTCCACAACCGATGACCATACTGATCTCAGCTGCAGCAGGTAAATCCAATATTTTTTTGATCCGAAGGGAATCAAATCCCTCCATGGTGCAGGTATCATAACCATTGCCTGCCATGCTCACCAAAAAATTCTGCGCTGCCAATGCGGTACTCTTGTGTACTACCACGCGCATGTCTGATTTTTTGACTTGACGGTAAACCACCTTGTTAAGCCCTTTAAAAAAAGTAGCGATATGATTGGCCCAACCCCTCAAATTTCCAGCCCCATAGATTTTGGGGAGGATTTTTTGATAATAGGAAATGGCGCCCTTCTTCTTTTTTTCGTCTTTGTTTTTTGATTTTTCAAACTCTGATTGAATAAAAGCTACATTGGAGGCAATTCTTCTTTTCCATAAGTCTTTTCGGACTATGGGGATAACAAATTGCTTCGCTGTTTTGGCGGCGGGCTGATTAAAGCAAGCCTTGGCAATTTTTTTGACTTCTTCGTTAGAGGTAATGTGATAAAACTCCCACAATTGAAGGTTACTGCTGTTTGGAGCGAGAATGGCCTGCTCAACACATTTTTTGACCACTTTATGATCGATTTCTTTTTTATCGTCAAAAATCCTTACCGAGCGTCGAAACTCGATAGCTTCACTTACTTTCTTTTCAGACATTAAAGGTTTTTTAATAAAAATTTCAACAAAGATAAGAACTTTGGATAAGGTGCATAGCGACCGGGAAGATCAAACCAAAAGCTGCGTTTGATGATGGGTTTTTCATGGGTGAAATTTTTAAAACTGTATTTCCCGTGATAGGCTCCCATTCCACTGTGACCCACCCCTCCAAAAGGCAGGTTGTCATTGGCAAATTGGATAATGGAATCGTTGGCTACTCCACCTCCAAAAGAATAGCGGTTGAAAAGTTGCTTGATGAATTTTTTTCGTTTAGAAAAGATATAAAAAGCCAATGGTCGCTCCCTACCTTTAAAGATTTCGTGTATTTCGTCCTCAGTTTTATAGGAGATGATAGGCAAAATGGGCCCAAAAATTTCTTCCTGCATCAGTTCACTGTCCAAGGCAGGTTCATCCACTAGGGTTGGACTGAAGAAAAAATCTTTTTCGTTGGTCGCTCCTCCATATATGATGTTATGATTTTTTAGTGAGGCTTTTAATTTATCGAAATGCCTCTGGTGTGCAATCCTACCATAATCGTCAGAATTTTCCTGATTTTCGCCAAAAGCTTTTTTAATTTGCTTGATGATTTCTTGGGTCAATTTGTCCTTTATCTTTTCGTGAACCAAAAGATAGTCCGGAGCTATACAAGTCTGTCCGCAGTTTAGGAATTTCCCCCAAACCAACCTTTTTGCGGTCATAACAATGGGTGCCGAATCATCGACAATACAGGGGCTTTTTCCTCCCAATTCCAAGGTGGTGGGCGTGAGGTGTTCTGCAGCTGCTTTGGCAATGATTTTTCCAATGGTCGTACTACCGGTAAACATGATGAAATCCCATTTTTTTTGGAGTAAAGCAGTTGCAATTGATGCATCTCCCTCTACTACTGCTACATGGCCAGGATCAAAAACACACGCCATGATCTCACTGATGACTTTGCCTGTTTGCGGGGCAAATTCAGAGGGTTTTAATACGACGGTATTTCCAGCAGCTATAGCCCCAACCAGCGGAGTGACTGCCAACTGAAAGGGATAGTTCCATGGACTGATGACAAGGGTATTCCCATAAGGCTCGTGGATGATATAGTCCTTTGAAGGAAAATTAATCAAACTGCTTTTTGCCCGTTGGGGACGGTTCCAAAGCGGGAGCATTCGTATCATTTTGTCAATTTCCTTCTCTACCAAAACCGTTTCTGAGGTCATTGACTCAAAACCCGACTTTCTGAGGTCTTTTTTTAGCGCCTGATAAATGTCCTTTTCCCTGTGTTGGATTTCTTTTTTTAAAGCCCTGAGCTTCTCTATTCTAAAGGAATTCCCATGGGTTATCTGTGATGCAAAAAAAGCCTTTTGTTTTTCGTGTAAAGTTTCAATCAATTTTTGTTTGTTATTTTTCATTGTTAGGTATTTTTGGGACTTAGATTTTTATAAAGGTAACTCAATTTATTTTTTTCATCTCTGGATGTATTAATTAGTATTGGTTAAATAATTAATAATCAATACTTTATAATGATTTAATTTCGTTTGGGTATAGTCTAAAAAAACAGAACATTGTGGGCCAATGGCAGTTAGCCCTTAAATTAGCATAAAATTCCTTTAAATGGAGCTCAACAAATACAGTCAGCGTGTAACCCAAGACCCCACTCAACCCGCAGCACAAGCAATGTTGCATGCCATTGGTATGACCGATGAGGATTTTAAAAAACCACAGATCGGTATTGCCAGCACAGGTTATGAGGGGAATCCATGTAACATGCACTTGAACGATTTATCTGTTCACGTGAAGCATGGTATCGCCCCCCATCAAATGTTGGGTTTGATTTTTAATACCATAGGGGTAAGTGACGGGATTTCAATGGGAACCCCAGGAATGCGTTTTTCCTTACCTTCAAGGGACATCATTGCGGATTCAATTGAAACAGTTGTTCAAGCCATGTCGTACGACGGTGTGGTAACTGTAGTGGGCTGTGACAAAAACATGCCCGGTGCCTTAATGGCCATGTTGCGGTTGAATCGCCCAAGTATTTTGGTCTACGGTGGAACCATTGCCTCGGGTTGTGTTAAAGACAAAGAATTGGATGTGGTCTCTGCTTTTGAAGCTTGGGGGGAAAAAGTCGCTGGAAAAATAGACGAAAAAGAGTATAAAAAAGTTATACAAAATGCCTGTCCTGGAGCCGGTGCTTGTGGAGGGATGTATACAGCCAATACGATGGCCTCTGCCATTGAGGCTCTGGGAATGTCATTGCCCTACAGCTCCTCCAATCCAGCGGTGAGTCAAGAAAAAATTGATGATTGTAAAGCGGTTGGCCTTGCCATGCGGCAATTGATAGAGAAAGATCTAAAACCTTTGGATATTGTTAACAATAAATCACTGGAAAATGCGCTGCGTTTGATTGCTGTTTTGGGTGGATCTACCAATGCTGTGCTGCACTTTCTGGCCATTGCACATGCAGCGAATATTGACCTAAGCATTGATGATTTTCAAAAAATAAGTGACAGCACACCATTTTTAGCAGATCTCAAGCCCAGTGGTAAATATTTGATGAAAGATTTACATTCAATTGGAGGAATTCCAGCGGTGTTAAAATTCATGTTAGCGAATGGCATGCTTCATGGAGATTGCATGACCATTACGGGTAAAACCTTAGCCGAAAACCTGGCAGATGTTCCCCCCCTTCAAGAGGGTCAGGATTTGATCAGAAACCTTGACAATCCAATTAAACCGACTGGACACATCAGAATACTTAAAGGCAACTTAGCCTCGCAAGGCTCAGTGGCTAAAATTACTGGAAAAGAGGGGCTGAAGTTCGTAGGCCCGGCACGTGTATTTGATGGGGAATACGACGCCAATGCTGGAATTGGTCAAGGCAAGGTCCAAAAAGGTGATGTAGTGGTCATCCGCTACGAGGGCCCAAAAGGAGGGCCAGGTATGCCTGAAATGTTAAAGCCAACTGCAGCCATTATGGGTGCTGGATTGGGTAAAGAGGTGGCCTTGATCACCGATGGGAGATTTTCAGGAGGTACCCACGGTTTTGTGGTGGGACATATTGTCCCTGAAGCACAAGAGGGGGGAGTCATTGGTCTGCTTCAAGACGGAGATCAGATAACAATTGATGCAGAGACCAATCGTTTGAGTGTTGATTTGACCGATGAAGAAATAGAAGCAAGAAGAAAAAATTGGGTACAACCTCCTTATAAATTTTCAAAAGGGGTATTGTACAAATACATAAACAGTGTGGCAACAGCCTCCGAGGGTTGTGTTACCGATCTTTAGAACTATGAAAACAAAAGAACAAATTGCATTGCAAGAGCTAGAAAATGAAAGCATCAATATTAGCGGTGCTGAGGCAGTCATTCGCTGCTTGTTGGCTGAGGGAGTAGACTTGATCTATGGTTACCCTGGAGGTGCCATCATGCCGGTGTATGATGAATTGTATAAGTTTCAGGATCAGTTAAATCACGTTCTGACCCGGCACGAACAAGGGGCGACCCACGCTGCCCAAGGCTACGCCAGAACTTCTGGAAAAGTAGGGGTGGCCATTGCCACCTCAGGACCAGGAGCCACCAATTTGGTAACGGGTATTGCTGATGCTCAAATCGATTCTACCCCCATGGTTTGTATTACAGGTCAGGTTGCCTCCAAACTTTTGGGTTCCGATGCTTTCCAAGAAACCGATATCATTGGTATTTCGACTCCAGTCACCAAATGGAATTATCAAATTACCAAAGCTTCAGAAATTCCTGAAATTTTTGCAAAAGCATTTTACATTGCTAGATCGGGCAGACCAGGACCGGTATTGATTGATATCACCAAAGACGCTCAATTTGATACTTTTGATTTTGCCTATCAAAAATGCAAAGGGGTGAGGAGTTACAACCCCATTCCTGTTTTGGATACCAATGCCGTAAGACAAGCCGCTGAATTGATCAACCAAGCCAAAAAACCATTTATCGTTTGGGGGCAAGGTGTCATTCTGGGAGAAGCAGAAGAGCGATTCAAGGCGTTTGTGGAAAAATCAGGTATCCCGGCTGCATGGACCATTTTGGGACTTTCGGCCCTTCCAACATCTCATCCACTCAATGTGGGAATGGTAGGAATGCATGGGAATTATGGCCCCAATTTATTGACCAACGAGTGCGATCTTCTGATCGCCATCGGAATGCGTTTTGACGATCGTGTAACAGGAGATTTGAATTCCTATGCCAAACAAGCCAAAATAATCCACTTCGAAATCGACCCTGCTGAAATCAATAAAAATGTAAAGGCAGATGTTCCCGTTCTGGGAGATTGTAAGGAAAGTTTAAACGCCCTTATACCGCTTGTCGAAAAGAAATCACACAAACAATGGATCGGACGTTTTGAAGAATTGATGAAAGTAGAGGTAAAGGAAGTCATTGACAAAGACATCCATCCTAAAAAGGGAGGGCTCACCATGGGTGAAGCGATTGTATCCATCAACAAACACACTAAGGGCGACGCTGTAATCGTCACCGATGTGGGACAACACCAGATGGTGGCTTGTCGTTATGCCGATTTTGTTAGATCCAGAAGTAATGTGACCTCTGGTGGGCTGGGAACCATGGGATTTGCACTACCGGCCGCAATCGGTGCCAAAATGGGGGCCCCCGAAAGAGAAGTCGTAGCTGTGATCGGAGATGGCGGATATCAGATGACCATTCAAGAGTTAGGTACCATCTTCCAAACGCAGGCTGCCGTTAAAATTGTTGTATTGAATAATGAATTTTTGGGAATGGTAAGACAATGGCAACAATTGTTTTTTGACAAACGCTATGCCTCCACCGAGATGGTTAACCCGGACTTTGTTGCCATCGCTAAAGGATATCATTTGGAAGCAGACCGGGTGGAAAAAAGGGAGGATTTGGATGCAGCAGTGGCTAAAATGATTGCTTCAGACAAACCTTATTTTTTAGAAGTTTGTGTTGAGAAAGAAGACAATGTCTTTCCCATGATCCCCTCTGGAGCCTCGGTTTCTGATATTCGTTTAAAATAATTCAAATTTCAAATGGAGAAAACCTATACCGTTTCAATTTACTCTGAAAACAATGTGGGCTTGTTGAACCGCATTTCGTCTATATTTTTAAAGCGTCATATCAACATTGAAAGTCTAACCACCTCACAATCCGAAATCAAAGATGTTTTCCGATTCATTATCATCGTTAATGTTACAGAGGAGAGTGTCAAAAAACTCATCAAGCAAATCGAAAAGCAAGTGGATGTGATTCGGGCTTTTTACCATACCGATGAGGAAACCATTTTCCAAGAAAGTGCGCTTTACAAAGTCAAATCCAGCGCTTTGTTTGAAGAGCGACACATTCAAAATATCATCAAAGAGAGCCATGCCAATATAGTCACGGTTTCTCCCGAATATTTTGTCATCGAAAAAACAGGTTTTAGAAAAGAAACCGACCGCTTGTACCATGATTTAGCCCCTTTTGGTTTACTTCAATTTGTTCGATCTGGGCGGATTTCGATTACCAAATCCAAAATGGGCATCAGTGAAATTCTCAAAAAATTTAAATCAGATAACTAACATAAACCTAGAAATACATGGCCAATTATTTTAATCAACTTTCATTAGCAGAAAAATTAGAACAACTCGGGCAGTGCCGTTTTATGGATCAATCAGAATTTGATCAAGGAGTGGACGCCCTCAAAGGAAAAAAAATCGTGATTGTAGGGTGTGGCGCTCAGGGACTCAATCAAGGACTCAACATGCGCGATTCTGGGTTGGACATCAGCTATACCCTTCGTCAAGGGGCCATTGATCAAAAAAGAGCCTCCTACCAAAATGCCGTGGACAATAATTTTAATGTAGGGAATTATGAAGAGATGGTTCCCACTGCCGATGTGGTGATCAATCTTACTCCCGACAAAAACCACAGTTCAGTAATAGAAGCTGTTGTTCCTTTGATGAAAAAAGGAGCGACCCTGTCCTATTCACACGGTTTTAATATCGTAGAGGAGGGAATGACCATACGAAAAGATCTCACGGTGATCATGGTCGCCCCCAAATGTCCCGGATCTGAAGTTAGAGAAGAGTTTTTACGCGGTTTTGGTGTTCCTACTTTAATCGCTGTTCACCCCGAAAATGATCCCCAAGGTCATGGGTTAGAATACGCCAAAGCCTATGCAGTAGCAACAGGTGGGCATCGCGCGGGGGTACTGGAATCGTCCTTTGTTGCCGAAGTAAAGTCCGATCTGATGGGAGAGCAAACCATACTCTGTGGGGTATTGCAAACCGGTTCCATTCTTTCTTTTGATAAAATGGTGGAAAAGGGCATTGACCCCGCTTATGCCGCCAAACTCATTCAATACGGTTGGGAAACCATCACCGAGGCCCTCAAACACGGTGGAATTACCAATATGATGGATCGCTTGTCCAATCCTGCTAAAATTAAAGCTTTCGAACTTTCTGAGGCTTTAAAGGAAATTTTGACTCCTTTGTTCCAAAAACATATGGACGATATCATGTCCGGTCATTTTTCCAAAACCATGATGCAGGACTGGGCCAATGACGATAAAAACCTCTTGGAATGGAGGGCTGCTACTGGAGAAACCGCATTTGAGAAAACCACCATTACCGATCAAGAAATTCCCGAACAAGAATATTTTGATCATGGTGTTTTGATGGTTGCTTTTGTTCGTGCGGGCGTAGAATTGGCTTTTGACACCATGGTGGCCTCTGGTATCAAGGAGGAATCCGCCTACTATGAATCCCTTCACGAAACACCCCTGATCGCCAATACGATTGCCAGAAAAAAATTATTTGAAATGAACCGTGTTATCTCTGATACTGCTGAGTATGGCTGTTATCTTTTCGATCACGCAGCCAAACCTTTATTGGTTGATTTTATGAAAGGCATCGATACAGATGTGATCGGTAAACCCTTTGCAGATGGTAAGGGCAATGGTGTGGATAATCGACAACTGATCGATGTCAATGAGCTCATTCGTTTTCATCCAGTAGAAATCGTTGGATACGAACTGAGAGAGTCCATGACAGCGATGAAAAAGATCGTTTGATCTGTGAATACTTCAAATCATTTTCTTTAAAGTTAATTTTTAGTTAAGAGCAATTTGGAAAGCTTTTTCCTTATCCTCTGTGTAAAAAATTGTCTAACTTTGTAATACAAACATAAAACAAAACCAAAGCAATGAGTAACGTTTTGTCTGTACCTGGTTCAAATTTACTGACACTTAATGACATTCCTGAGGCCTATCGCCCGCAAGAAAACCATTTTAATCAATACCTCATCGGTGGGGAGTTGAAAACATGGGAAGGCGAGATGGCTGAGGTTTATTCCAGCATCCATACCGAAAATAAAAATGGCGAAATGGGCCCTACTTTATTGGGATCTGTGCCTGATATGGAATCCGAACCTGCGCTTTTGGCATTGGAATCTGCCAATAAAGCTTTTGATCGGGGGAAAGGTGAGTGGCCAACCATGCGGGTCCGAGAACGACTCAATTGTCTTGAGCGCTTTGCTGATAAAATGAAAGCACATCGGGAGGAGGTCGTTAAATTACTGATGTGGGAAATCGGTAAAAATCTCAGTGATTCCCAAAAAGAATTTGATCGAACGGTAGACTATATCTATGATACCTTAGATGCTTACAAAAAATTAGATCAGAAAAGTGCAAAGTTTGAAAAAGAAGGAGGCATTCACGCCCACATCAGAAGAAGCCCTTTGGGGGTTGTCTTGTGTCTGGGCCCATATAACTATCCACTCAATGAAACCTTTTGTTTGTTGATCCCTGCCATAGTGATGGGGAACACCGCAGTGTTTAAACCTGCCAAGCACGGGGTGCTATTGATTACTCCTTTATTAAAAGCCTTTCAGGAATCTTTCCCTGCTGGTGTGGTGAACATTCTTTTTGGTCGTGGAAGAAAAATTGCACAACCCATTATGAAAACGGGACAGGTGGACGTATTGGCACTCATAGGGCACAGCTCCTCTGCCGTTGCACTTCAAGATGAGCATCCCAATAAAAACAGACTTCGATTGGTTCTTGGTTTGGAAGCCAAAAATCCAGGCGTCGTTTTACCTGATGCCGACCTGGAACATACAGTTAAAGAATGCATCTCCGGAACCCTATCTTTCAATGGTCAGCGCTGTACTGCCCTCAAGGTACTTTATGTCCATGAGTCCATCATCGATGAGTTCAACAAAAAATTCTCTGAGGCTGTCGACAATCTAAAATACGGTTTGCCTTGGGAAGAAGACGTTTTCCTCACCCCACTGCCTGAGCCCAGCAAGCCACAATATATCAAAGACCTTATTGACGACGCTACCTCCAAAGGGGCAAAAGTTATCAACAAAAAAGGGGGACAAATGACTGAAAATTATATCTACCCTGCGGTTTTGTATCCTGTGGATGATTCAATGAGTCTCTACCACGAAGAACAATTTGGACCTATCATTCCAATCATTCCCTATAAAGACATTAATGAACCTTTGGATGCCATGGCTGCATCAGAATATGGTCAACAAGTCAGTTTGTTTGGTAGAGATGTCACAAAAATTGGACCGCTTATTGACATCATGGCCAATTTGGTTTGTCGCGTTAACCTCAACAGTGCCTGCCAGAGAGGACCAGATGTCTATCCTTTTACTGGGAGAAAAAATTCTGCTGTAAGTACTTTGAGTGTATTTGATGCCTTGAGATCCTTCTCTATCAGAACTTTTGTGGCTTCCAAAGACAACCCCTACAATAATGAAATATTAGAATCGCTGTTGAATTCCAATGAATCCAACTTTGTATCCTCGGATTACATACTGTAGCGCTTAGTTTTTGTAGATCTTTTTGACTAAGTTTTTACCCACCATGGCGGAGGCGGTTACCACCCCCGAGAACATGGCTCCACCGACTCCAGCCGTAACGATGTCTTGTCCGGTCAGATAAAACCTTTTAATGGGGGTTTTGGGTTGCAAAAACTTTTGTTTGAATCGCTCTGGGGTATGGTCAATACCATATATTTCGCCTTCTTTATAGTTCACAAAGTTTTGTGTGGTCAATGGGGTTGATAGTTCATAGTGATCTATTTTACTTTTGAGATGAGGTAAATGATTGTATAGGATTTCTAAAAGCCTTTGAGACATATCCTCTTTAAATTCTTCATACGCTTTGCCTCTTTTCATCCATCGGGTTCCTTGCCACTGTTTGACCAAGTCAAATGGCATGAGGGTAATGATATCGATGGTACTGCGGCCGGGATAACGGGCTGACCAACTCGGGTCTTTGGCAGCAGGAAAAGAAACATAGACCACAGGAAAAGGAGCTTTGGGGTTGGAGAGATAATTTTCCACTATACTGTCGTGATCTCCTTCTTCGGGATAAATCCACAAATTATTTTTGGGCAATTTGAGTGCTTCTGGACTGCCTTTGAGTCCAAGATACAAACAGGCATGGGCCACAGATGGATTGACTTTTTCCAACTGTAGGTGCAGTTTATATTTTTCGGATACCGAGGGGGGAATGAGTTTTTCATAGGTGTTAAAAATTCCAGTGCTGCTGATAACATATTTTGCGCGGAATGCCTTTCCATCTTTCATCTGCACCCCAACGGCAGTGTTTTTTTCAGTGAGAATATGATCCACCTCGGCATTAATCAAAATAGTACCACCGCTTTTTTCAATAACAGGATCGGTGGTTTCAGCAATTTGAGATGATCCTCCTACTGGAAAACTACCGCAATTAAAATAATGCCTTACAACCGTGGCGTGCATTGCAAAACTACTCTGTTTTGGGGGCAAGCCATAGTCGCCATACTGTCCCGTCAGTACCTTAATCAGGGTTTCGTTTTGGGTTAAGGATTGCATTACTTCGTAGGTGGTTTTGCTGGCATACTGCAGGTATTTTTTTCTCATCTTTCTGCCCAATAATCTTGAAAGGATTGCTGGCAAGGCTTTGACACTATAATAGGATCCCATGGATTTAACCACGTCAAAAACCAAATCCACATATTGGTTGATTGCTTCTTTTTCCTCAGGAAAATATTGGATCAGTTGTTTTTTAAAATTTTCTACCCCCTTCACGAATTCATATTCCTGATCACCGATGATGATGCGGTCGTAAACCTACCCCATATCGGCCCATTCCAGTTTACTATCGGAAATGTAATCAAACATTTTTCTGATGGCACTATTGGGTCGTTGTACTTCTCCGATATAGTGTATCCCCACATCCCATTCATAGCCTTTTCGTTTAAAAACATGGGTAAAGCCTCCAGCAGTATAGTGTCGCTCCAGCACCAAAACTTTTTGACCTTCTTTGGATAAAAAAGCGGCAGCAGTGAGTCCACCTATACCTGAGCCAATGACAATGGTATCGTAATGCGTTAAGGTTTTATACCTTTTTTTATATGACTGAATCATAGCGGTTGGAGTTGCATAAAAGAATTTTGAGGCACTATTAGAGATTTTAATTTATTTTTTCACGATGCCAATTTAGATTGTTCAATTTTTCAAAAAGGAGTAACTCAGCGTAAAATTGCCAATCGAATGCCTTCAATTGATTGGCCAAATGGTGGTGGTGGTCTTGATCCAAAATATAGTCCTTGGGTTTGTGGATGATTCGGGTTTTGGCATAGGTTTTTTCAACCTTATTTCTCAAATCATAAAATTCGGTTTCAAGTTGCACTATCTTTGCTTTTTCGATCAGTCTCTCTTCTTCGTTTTTTGCTTGATCAAAACGCTCCAATGCCAATAACAATTTGGGGGTAAAACCAACGATTTCGTTTACCCGTTGATAAACTTCAAGGGTATAGGCGTTTCTTTTTGCAATTTTTTGCATCTGATCAATTTTTTTACCAATCTCAATGTTGCTTTCGATCATTTTCTCTGCCATGGCTACCCTTTCCTGATAATCAATACTCCATTGACCTGGATTTTGGCTGTTTGGTAGAGGAATCAATCCTTGTTCTTCAGGTTGTTCCATTTCCATCAAGTAGTTTCTTTTATTACCTTTCAGTAAAATATTTTTCCATTCCGCTACAGGCTTTTCCAAAGCATCGATAAAGGCATACTCATCGTCCGCCAACAAGAAGGAAAATTCCCTTTGTCGGTAGGCCCTTTTAAGTTCATCTTTACTCAGTTGGTCACCAGACCAAGTGTCATTGGCAAATGCTATAATTCCTCGGTGATACAATTCAAAATGGGGGGAATCGTCATCCCAGAGGGTCAATAATAGGCCATTGAGTCCCGTTTCAATCGAGGACAAAGCAAAAGAGCGAATGTTATCCATATTGCCCTCTCTTTGGGGCATCAGCACCCAGCGGGTTTGCCCAGCGGTCGCCCCCATCACCTTAAGTCCGTGATCCCGAAACCATTGCATGGCCTTGGTATTTCCATAAGCCTCGGGGGTGTGGTAATTCCAACGCATATAGATGCAGTTTTTAGGAAACTGGGGAAGAAAAGCTGCTAAGTTTTTCTGGTTGGCATTCCAAATGCTATCCACTTTGGCTTTGGGCATCTCAGGTTGAAACATGGTGCGGTAGACCCCCATTTGTTTTAAAGGCATATCATCCCAAAAAATGGGGGTTCTACCATGTTCCTCTGCAAACTGACACACTTTATTCAACCAAATCAATTGGAGTTCAAGGGGAGACTTTCCGCTGTTTCTTCCAGTGGTTTTTACCTCATCGCCGCCCACATGGAGGTACTTGCCGTGTGGTAAGGCTTCCATGGCATCCAAGTACAAGTCGTATTGTAACTCGTAGGTTTTGGGATCCAAGGGATTGAAGGCCCAATCGCTTTCTGGGTCATCCCTAAGGGATGCATACTGCTTGTGTTTGAGAACAAAAGAAGCATGACCCAAGCCTTGCACCAAAGGTGAAATCGAAATGTTTCGCTCGTGGGCATATGCACTGAGCTTTTGCCATTGCTCGATGGTCAGTGCATCGGAGGAACCCACCAAAGGTTGTCTTTTGAATTTAATCTTGTCTTCTACTTCAGCAATCACGGCATTGATCTTGTATTTTTTGAGTTTGTCGATCAGGTCGTAATAGTAATCCAAGGTTTCAAGATGGTGTTTGATGTCCCAGTGAATGGCACGATAGGAGAGGGAAGTCTTTAATTTGACATTTTGGAAGATAGACATTTTGCTCTGCTGCGTCTTCCATCAGTTGTTCTAGGGTGGCCAACCCATAGATTAGTCCTGCTTGATCTTTTGCGGTGATTTGGATTTGATCTGTGCCGATATCCATAAGATAACCTTCTGCCTTAAGATCCAATTCGGTATCGATGGCATAGACCAATTGGGCTTGGTTCCTATCATCGGTGGCCTTGGCCTCCGACAAAAAGTCACTTCCTGGAGGCAGGGAAATACCATCGGCATTGAAATGGTACTTCAGATCAGCCGTTTTAAGTTGGCTGTTCCCCGAAATTTCCCATTGCTGAGGTTGGGGTAAAATTTTAAAAGCTCCTTGTTTTTCTGGGGCACAAGAAAAGGTGAAACCGATAAATAGCAGTGCAAAGTATTTGATTTTCATTTTTAATTATTTTTTTGTAAAACTTCTTTAGGAGAGGATTTGTAGAGTCCAATATTGGACAGAGCTACGGTATTGTTGGCTTTGGTGATGCGGATTCTTAACTTATCTGTATTGACTTCCGGGATTCTGAGTATTCTTTTATAGCCGATGGTAGTTCCTCTGTAGATGCTGATCCAGTTTTTTTCACCCATCACATCGATTTCAAATTGACTGATGCGTTGTCCCAGATGTATGGGTTCCTGCAACAGGACGCGGTCAAAACTTATTTTTTCATTTAAGGTGATTTCCAAAGTGGCGGGAAAAACTCCGTCATCGGTGGCCCAGTAGGTCATGGGATCTCCATCCAAAGTGTTTGGCGGAGCAAACTTGGTGTGTTGCAACCGATAATTGTCAGCCGATGCAATTTGCCCCTTGGCCAAATCATTGGCAAAAGAGGCATCGATGGTGCTTTTAAATTCCTTCAGTGCTTGAACGTCGTTTTCATGAATCAATCCTCTTTGATCGGGGGGTAGATTGAGTAACAGCAAGGCATTTCGCCCCACAGATTTATAATAAATATCGGTCAAATGTTGTGGGGTTTTTACCAAACTGTCTTGATCGGCATGGTAAAACCAGCCTGGACGTATGGAAACATCGCATTGCCCTACGATCCACTTTGTACCCTCTGGATCTCCTGAATTGAGGTAGTCTGTCTTGGAAGCCCCAATGGTCAGTTGGTCTGTGTTGATGGTTGACCAAAAAGTAGCTCCAGCATAGCCTTTTTCATTACCGATCCAGTGAACATCCGGCCCAGCGTCGGAAAATATTTTGATGTTGGGTTGTAAGTTTTTAACAAAGGCAATGATCTCCTCCCAGCCGTAATAAGTATCGCGGTCGATTTTTCGGATCTCATTGGCACCGCCATAATACCCGTCTCCCCCGTTGGCCCCGTCGAACCATATTTCGTTGATCTCGCCATATTGGGTGAGGAGTTCTTCCAGTTGGTTTTTGTAGTATGTAATATAGGCGGGTTTGCCATAGTCTTTGTGGTTTCTGTCCCAAGGGGAGAGATAAAGTCCCGCTTTAAGACCATATTTTTTGCAGGCCGCCACAAATTCCCCCACCACATCGCCCTTTCCGTCTTTGTAGGGGCTGTTTTTGACGCTGTGCTCGGTATATTGACTGGGCCATAGGCAAAAACCGTCGTGGTGTTTGGCCGTTAGGATCAATTGCTTCATTCCTGCGGCCTTTGCGGTTTGCGCCCATTGCTCTACGTCCAGAGCAGTAGGGTTAAAAATTTCGGGGTTTTCGTCTCCATACCCCCATTCTTTATCGGTAAACGTATTGACTGTGAAATGAATAAATCCGATCAATTCCATTTGTTGGTAGGCAATCAATTTTTCATCAGCAACAACGGCGTTGGGGGTCAAATCCGGTGGAGGGCTGGTTTCACAGGAAAGAAAAAAAAGAGATAATAGACCGAAAAAGTATTTGATGTTCATTAATGTTCAATTTTTTTTAGTAATTCAGTAAAGGCTTTGGGCGCCGACCACTGGGGGTTGTGATCCGCTTCCAATACATAAACCGGCCAATTTTTTTCTTTGGCACGATTAGCATGTAAAATAAAGTCGTCCGTTTCGGGAGTTTTGCCTTTTTCCACGGTATGGATATAATGGGTTTCAATTTCCAATCTTTTAGGATTTTTTAGGACAATGGGGTCGGTAAAGGTCTTGTAGGGATGGGGAACATCAGAGGGTGGCAGTTGATCTTTGGGAACCCAAGGGGGAACGATCCCTCCATCAACGATGTTAAATTTTTTGGGGTCGATGACAAAAAAATCGTTGACATTTTCGTTGTTTTCGGGAACAAAAGCATCGAGATAGACCAATTTTTTGATCCGTTCGGGCAGGCGATCGGCCACGGCTGTCACTACCATGCCTCCATAGCTATGGCCCACTAAAATGATATTTTCCAATTCTTCATATCGCAGGGTGTTGACCACATCCATGATATGGGTTTCCAAACCAATGGATTCATCGGCCAAATGAACCCGTTCCCCTTGTCCGGTCAGGCTGGGACGATAGACCGCACTGCCCGTAGCGCTAAGCAATTGATCCACTTCCTTAAAAGCCCATGACCTGCCCCACGCCCCGTGAACGATCACATAGACCGCCGGTTGCTTTTGTGCTTGGCTGAAACAAAACAAACACAAACTCATAAACAGCATCATGGTTTTAAAGATGCGCATGCTTGGTTTTTTGATGAAGTTAAAAAAATGCTGGCTGAAATGGAATTTTTTCCCTGTAAATCCACTCATTGTTTTTCAAAATATTTAAAATAAAGCCTGGTTTGGTCAAGCCGAATAATTTTTTAAAATTAAAACCGCTTGGCAGAGAAATGGATATTGTCCTACCCTCCTATCTGACCCTTGAGGTCAGTTTTATCCTGCCCCTTATTCAGAACGGGTCAGACCTTGGTTGGAAGCACAGAACTTTGATTTAGCAATAAACCCGCTATTGCTATTACACGATGTTAGTCAAAGTTTTTCTTATTTCATCCAATACTTTTTCGTTTGGTTTATCCTTTGCTGAATAATAAATTTTCTTGCCGTTAGTCTTTTTAAATAAGATGACTGGTTTATTGTCTGAATTTAAAATCAGTTTCAAAACTTCTCCATTTTTTGTTTTGAAATACCCCTTATTTATTGTTCCAAGTGCAAATCCATTTGTCTTTAGAGTGATCTTGGGCAATTCACTGACTAGTTCAATACTTTTGATTTCAGCTTTAGTTAGAGTCTCTCCATAACTTCCCTTAAATGATATGCTTTCTGAATCAAAGGTTATTTTGTTTTCTGCAAATCGGTATCCCAAAAGTCCAACAACAAAAAGTAGCGTACCTACAAGTAGGACAATCCCGATTTTATTCCATTTTGTGCTAAGTCCTTTTGAATATTTTGAACTTGCTGTTAGAAAATATATATAAGCAAGAATAGGATAAACGGCTAAGAATATATCACCAGCATTTTCATTGATTAAATAGGTCAAGGCAGTCCCAAATATCACAAGTGATATTCCTAGAAAAATATGAAAATTTCGAAAATATGGGACAAATGCTTTGATGTCAAACTTCTTTCTGTCTTCTTCACTCATTGTATTGTATCCGGAATGAAGATATTTCGCATTATTCTCTGTTAAAATAAACCCAATTGCAACAAAAAGTAAACCCATTCCAATAAGTACGTAAATCATATTTTTAAATTTTGCCTAATTCTGAAATATCCGAACCAAGGTTCCGATATATTCCTTTTGTGTTTTCTTTAAAGCCCTCTATCTGGAAATACCGTCTGGGAAAAATCCATAAGTATTTCATGGCAGTAGTAGGATTTGGGTAGGCCTAATGTAGGGATTTATCTAAAAAAAACAAAAGGAGAATAAGCACCCGTTTGCCTTGTGATAATAAGATTTACAGCTAGTCTATTAACTATATTTATTAATGTTTACTGGAGCAAACCCCTATAAAGCAAAAAGAGTCAATGGTTTTGGAGGGATGGTGTAGCTTTTCCCTTTGGGTGGGATCGTCGGTAGGGGGTTACAAGTTCAGCTTATTCGATCAAGCTGCTGTTTTGGGAAACTCCAATCTTAACCGAAAAAACCATAGCGGGGTCCCCGCGTTCTTGGAGGGAAGTGTACAGGTTGATGGTGGTCCGTTCAAAAACCTTATGGGCAATCTCATTGCCTTGATAACGGATGCTTACGGCTTGATCCAAATCCAACATCTCGTCGTTTAAATAGAGGAATAGGGTAGGGCTGTAGTTGGATTCGATATTGACCGAATTGGTGCTTCGGTCATAGGAGGCGATGACCTCTCCAGCTGTTTGGATCTGGTCTTGTGGCACTTCCAACCAGTAAAATCTCCTATGGTGTCGGTCGTCCTGTTTCCAAACCACACTTTCAGGGGTCGGCCTACGATTGTATTGTGCCATCCATGGGAGGGCGACTGCATCTTGCAAATTTATCCAATGTCCTAGGCCTTGGTGGATTTGTACATCATGGAGGTAGCTACCGGGAGCATCCGACTGCAATTTTTGGAGTTGATCTCTCCATTCCTGGGCTTTTAAGTTTCGATTATAAGCGTTGTCCAATGCTCCCATATGCAGTGCAAAAGGGGTATTTTTTAATCCCAATGGAGAAGCATCGTTGGGATGGCCTGCCATCATGGCGGCAGCGGCCCAGCGGTCGGCCATACGTGGAGCCAGTTGGTAAACCCCGTCTCCTCCAGCGGAATATCCCAGCAGATAAACTTTATTGGGGTTTACATTTTCTCGGATCACTGCCATTTGAATCAAGACATCCAAAAAGTCATCGATATGACTTTGATGCCAGAGATTCCAGGTATTGGTTGGCGCACGTGCGGCCAAGTACACCCCCTCCATACCATTCATGGTTTGGTCGTACAAATGTTTTTGGTTGTTGTATTGCTGATCGTTGACTTCGGCGCTTGTCTCTCCACCTCCGTGGAGTGAAATAAACAAAGATCGGCCACCGGAAGGAGCGGTACCAAAATGTTGATAATAAAATGGCATTTGCAAGTCTCCCATTTTCAAAACCCCTGCACTCCATTGACTGCCATAACGGGCTTCCAAAGCAGTTTGATGGTCTTGTATCAGTAAGGTAGTGGCTTCTTCCGCTTCTTTTTCCGACAGGGGGGTGGTCGCAAAATTCATTTTCGCTAGGGATTCCCTGCTATCGGCATCTTGGTTAATCCAACTGCTCAGCGTGGGGGTGTCTTGGGTTTCCGATACAGAATTTCGCTTTTCTTCTGCGCAATTGAGGTGCAAAAAAATCCAGAAAAATACTGGGATCTTTCTCAAACGCTAAAGGCTTTGATTTGTGCGGCCAAATAATCCCCCACTTCACTGGTTTTATAAGCTTTGGCATTTCCTTCTACCAAATCTTCGGTTACGATGCCTTCGGCAAGGGATTGATCGACGATTTTACGAATCAAAGCACCTTCTTCCTGCAGACCAAAAGACATTTCAAACATCATGGCTGCAGAGAGCACCGTCGCTAAGGGGTTGGCAATGTCTTTTCCAGCAGCCTGAGGGAATGAACCGTGGATGGGTTCAAACAGACCAATGTCAGAACCTACTGAGGCTGAGGGCATCAAGCCCATGGATCCAGAGATGACAGAAGCTTCGTCTGTTAGGATGTCTCCAAAAAGATTTTCGGTGATCAACACATCATAGCTATTGGGCCATTGGACCAATCGCATGGCCACTGCATCGACAAATTCATAGGACACTTCCACTTCGGGATAGTCTTTTTCCATGGCCTGAACGGTTTCGCGCCACAGACGGGAGCTTTCCAAAACGTTGGCTTTGTCCACACAACACAATTTTTTACTGCGCGTCATGGCCAGTTCGAACCCTTTTTTGGCCAACCGCTGAATTTCTGATCGGGTATAGGTACAGGTATCAAAAGCCGTATTGCCATCATCTTTTCGGCCCCTTTCTCCAAAATAGATCCCTCCAGTGAGTTCCCTTAAAAATACCAAATCGGTTCCTTCAATACGTTCTTTTTTAAGGGGAGATTTGTCGATCAAAGAAGGAAAGGTAAAAGTGGGTCGAACGTTGGCAAACAAGCCTAATTTTTGTCGCATTTTCAGCAGTCCTTGTTCGGGTCGTACTTTGGCTGAGGGGTCGTTATCAAAACGCGGGTGACCGATGGCTCCAAACAATACGGCATCAGAGCTAACACATATCTCATGGGTTTCGTCGGGATAGGGTTCCCCAACTGCATCTATGGCGGCAGCACCTGTCAGGGCGGGCATCCACTGGATATCGTGATTGAATTTTTTGGCGATCGCGTCGCATACTTTAACGGCTTGGTCAATAACTTCTGGTCCGATACCGTCTCCGGCCAATAAGGCGATTTTTAATTGCATTAGCTTGAAATGATGTTTAACATTTTTTCGGTGGCTTTGATGGCCGATACGGTTTGATCGGAATCCAACCCACGGGTGATGAATTCCTTACCTCCATTTTTCCAGGTGATTAGGGTTTCACATAAGGCGTCGGAATTACTTCCAGGGGGGATGCGAACAGCATAGTCCGTCAGCTGGGGGAGGATCATTTTTTTCTTTTTATAGATTTTTTTGATCGCATTCATGAAGGCGTCAAATTGTCCATCGCCCGCTGCGATTTCCTCTAATATTTCTCCTTCCATATCCAGGGATACCACTGTGTTGGGTTTTAGCCCTTTGGCGTGGGTTAATACATAGGAGTTTACTTTTACCTTTTGTTCGGTATTGCTATTGAGTACATCGGAGATGATATAGGGGAGATCTTCGGTGGTGACAATTTCCTTTTTGTCTCCCAATTCTATGATGCGTTGGGTCACTTTTTTGACTTCCTCATCGTTTAGTGTTAGCCCCAGTTTTTGAAGGTTTTTTTGTATGTTGGCTTTACCAGAAGTTTTGCCCAAGGCGTATTCCCGGGTTCTTCCAAAACGTTCGGGTAGCAGGTCGTTAAAATAAAGGTTTTTCTTTTTGTCCCCATCGGCATGGATACCGGCGGTTTGTGTAAAAACATTCTGCCCCACAATGGGTTTGTTGGCTGGGATTCTAAAGCCTGTAAAAGTAGCAACCAGCTTACTTACTTTATAGAGCGAGGACTCGTTGATGTTAATTTCTACCTCGGGAAGAAAATCTTTGAGGGTGGCTACCGTACTGGCCATGGGGGTGTTTCCGGCACGTTCTCCCATCCCATTGACGGTGAGGTGAAGCCCATGACAACCTGCTCTAACGGCTTCCATGGCATTGGCCACGCTCAGGTCGTAATCGTTGTGACCGTGAAAATCAAAATGAAGGTTTGGAAAATTTTGAACCACCTCAGAGACAAAGGAAAAGGTTTCGTAATAGGTCATTACCCCCAGGGTGTCGGGCAGTAACACCCTTTTGATGGGTTGGGTTGACAGGAATGATAGATATTCCTTTACATAATCCGACGAATTACGCATGCCGTTGCTCCAATCCTCCAAATAAACATTGGTGTTGATGCCTTCTTTATGAGCGTCCGAGACATGGGTCTCGATGGCTTTAAAATGTTGGTCGGGTGTTTTTTTGAGTTGGTGCTTAAGGTGATTGAGCGACCCTTTGGTCAGTAGGTTCTGAACTTTTGTACCCGTCTGGAGCATCCAGTCGATTGAGCTTCCTCCGTCAACAAAAGTCAAAATTTCAATTTTTTCTTGATGGCCTTTGTCTTTTGCCCATTGGGATACTTCTTTGACCGATTGGAGTTCTCCCTCCGACACCCGTGCCGAGGCAATCTCTATTCGATCCACTTTAAGCTCTTCCAACAACAACTGAGAAAGCGTCAGTTTTTCGGCTATTGAAAACGATACACCTGAAGTTTGTTCCCCGTCACGCAGGGTCGTATCCATGATTTCTATCGTTCTTTTTTCCATTTTCTTTTAGGGTTGGGAAAATGCGCTAGAGCGGGGTGTTTTTTGAGAAGGTTCTGATGTCTTCTTTGATGTTAAGGAGATAGTCGATATCATCAAAACCGTTGGTCATGTTTTCTTTTTTGTAGGGGTTGATTTCGAAATGTTCTGCGGCACCGCTGGCGTCAATGCTTATTTTTTGATGGGGAAGATCAACGGTAAAGTTGGAATTAGGGTCAGCATCAATGGCAGCAAAGATTTGTTCCAAAAAAACTGGACTCACTTGAACGGGCAGTACGCCAATGTTCAGGCAGTTGTTTCTAAAGATGTCGGCAAAAAAACTGGAAACCACACAGCGGAAACCATAGTCGTAAATGGCCCAAGCAGCGTGTTCGCGAGATGAACCTGAACCAAAATTTTTACCCCCGACGAGGATCTTTCCACTAAAAGTGTCGTTGTTGAGCACAAAATCTTTTTTTGGGGTATCATCGCTATTGTAACGCCAATCTCGAAACAGATTGTCTCCAAAACCGACCCGCTCAGTTGCTTTTAAAAATCGAGCTGGTATAATTTGGTCCGTATCTACATTTTCGATGGGTAGAGGCACGGCGCTACTCTTAAGGATATTGAATTTGTCGTATGCCATTAGGAATTCATTAAGGTTCTGGGATCGGTTACTTTTCCAGTTACGGCAGCGGCTGCTGCCATAATGGGACTGGCCAATAGGGTACGAGAGCCGGGGCCTTGCCGTCCTTCAAAGTTTCTGTTGGAAGTGCTCACAGCGTATTTTCCTATTGGGACTTTATCGTCGTTCATGGCCAAACAAGCCGAGCAACCGGGTTCTCGCAATTCAAATCCAGAAGCTTGGAGGATTTCCAATAGGCCTTCTTCTTTGATGGCTTTTTCCACTTTATGAGATCCAGGGACCAACCATGCCGTTACATTGTCGGCTTTTTTACGCCCTTTTACCATTTCAGCAAAAGCGCGAAAATCTTCAATCCTTCCATTGGTACAACTGCCAACAAAGACAAAATCAATGGATTTGCCAATCATGCTTTCCCCTTCATTGAATCCCATATAATCAAGGGCTTTTTGATAGGTCGCGGCACCGCCTTCTATGTCGTCGGCAGTGGGGATGTCCTTGGAGATCCCGATTCCCATTCCAGGATTGGTGCCAAAAGTGATCATGGGTTCTATTGCGGCACCGTCGAAGATAAATTCTTTGTCGAATGAAGCCCCTTCATCGGTGAACAATTCTTGCCAGTATCCCATGGCCTTGTCCCAATCGGCTCCTTCGGGGGTAAACTCTCGGCCTTTGATGTAATGAAAGGTTTTTTCGTCGGGGGCGATCATACCGCCTCTTGCCCCCATTTCAATACTGAGATTGCAAACCGTCATGCGCCCTTCCATACTCATATTTTTAAACACATCACCAGCATATTCAACAAAATGGCCTGTCGCTCCTGAAGTGGTCAGTTGGGAGATGATAAACAAAGCCACGTCTTTGGGGGTAACTCCAAATTGAAGGTTTCCATTAATGGTGATCCTCATTTTTTTAGGTTTGGGCTGGAGGATACACTGGGTGGACAATACCATTTCGACTTCAGAGGTTCCAATCCCGAAGGCAATTGCGCCAAAGGCACCATGCGTGGAGGTATGAGAATCCCCACAAACAATGGTTGCTCCAGGCAGGGTGATGCCATATTCTGGGCCTACTACGTGGACAATTCCATTTTTTTCATGCCCTAGTCCCCAATAAGAGATACCGTGTTCTTTTGCATTTTTTTCCAACGCATCCAATTGCTTGGCCGACAAGGGATCCGCCACGGGAAGGTGCTGATTGATGGTGGGGGTATTGTGATCGGCGGTGGCAAAAGTACGTTCTGGGTACATCACCTTGATGTCCCTGTTTTTTAAACCTAAAAAGGCCACTGGGCTGGTCACCTCGTGTACCATGTGTCGGTCGATGAATAGTACATCTGGACCTTGATCAATTTGTTGGACTATATGCTTGTCCCAAACTTTATCAAAAAGTGTTTTCTTCATGCCAATGCAAAAATAAGTGATTTATAATCCGCAGGCCTCAATTATTTTAGGAATGTCTTCATCGTTGACTTCCTTCTGTAGGTCTGCAACTTTTAAAAATTCTGTATAAACTTTGTCCAGTTGAAGCTTGTCCAATTCAAAGCCGATATTCTTGGCGCGGTAGGCCAATGCAGCTCGACCACTCCTGGCCGTGAGGACAATAGCGGACTGGGTGACCCCTACATCGTGGGGATCCATAATTTCGTAAGTTTCTCTTTTTTTGATCACACCGTCTTGATGGATGCCGGAACTGTGGGCAAAAGCATTGGCTCCCACCACAGCTTTGTTGGGTTGAACGGGCATGCCCATGCTCTCAGAAACCAACAGACTGGTGGAGTAGAGTAATTTAGAATTGATGTTCGTGTCCAAATTCAAATCAGGATGCTGACGCATGATCATCACCACTTCCTCCAGTGAGGTATTTCCAGCCCTTTCACCGATTCCGTTGATGGTGCACTCAATTTGCCTTGCACCGTTGATTACCCCTGCAATGGAGTTGGCAGTAGCCAGGCCTAAGTCGTTATGGCAATGACATGACAAGATGGCCTTGTCGATGCCTTTGACGTTCTCTTTCAGGTATTTTATTTTTGCTCCATACTCCTCTGGCAAACAATAACCAGTGGTGTCGGGAATGTTCAGTACCGTGGCACCTGCTTTGATTACAGCCTCACAGACCCTCGCCAAATATTCGTTGTCGGTTCTTCCAGCATCTTCTGCATAAAATTCGACGTCTTCTACAAAACTTTTGGCATAGCTGACCGCTGAGATTGCCCTTTCCATGATCGCCTCTCGGTTGGAATTGAACTTGTATTGGATGTGTGCGTCGGAGGTGCCGATACCGGTATGGATTCTCGATTTTTTGGCCCCCTTCAGGGCCTCTGCCGCCACCTCAATATCTTTCTTGACTGCTCGGGTTAAACCGCATACCCTTGCATTTTTGATGAGTTGGGAAATTTTTACTACTGAATCGAAATCGCCAGGACTGGAAATGGGAAACCCAGCCTCTAAAACATCGACGCCCAGTTCGTCCAATCGTTCAGCAATGATAAGTTTGTTGCGCGTATCCAATTTGCAACCGGGAACTTGCTCACCGTCACGTAAAGTTGTATCAAAAATTTGTACCTTTCCTTTAGACATCTGTAGGGTTAAATGCAATGCTTAACGAAAGTATAACGAAAAACCAAATACTGAGTTTAAATCATTAATTTTATTACAATATTCTCTACCTTTGTTTTAAATTTAAGTCACTGCAAATAAGAGAGTTAAATAAGCTTTTGTTACAATGATTAATGAACAAAAAGACAATTTATTTCAACTGATTAAGTCGTTGACCAAATCGGAGAAGCGTCAATTTAAGTTGTACGTGGGTCGGATGGGTTCCAATAACAACGCCAAATTTCTCAGTCTTTTTAACTTTTTGGACAAATTAGACAAGTACAGTGAAAAGGCCATTTTGGTCAAGGGTATTGTCACCAAACAACAGCTTTCCAATCTTAAAGCCCATCTATACAAACAAATTTTGATCAGTTTGAGGTTGAATCCCATTCATCAAAACATTCGGATTCAGATTCGAGAGCAAATGGATTTTGCCGTCATATTGTATCAGAAAGGTTTATACAAATTGAGTCTTAAAATTTTGGACAAAGTCAAAACATTGGCCCTAAAAAACGAAGAGAAATATGCCGCATACGATATCGTTGAATTCGAGAAACTTATTGAATCACAGTACATCACTAGGAGTTTGTCCAACCGTGCTCAGGAGTTGATCAAAGAGGCCGATGAACTGAGAAACCACAACGACCTTACCAGCCAACTGTCCAACCTTTCCCTGCTGTTATACGAACAGTTGATCAAAACTGGTTATGCCAAAAGTGACGATGAATTCAGAGAAATCACCAAGTTTTTCTACGAGAGAATGCCAGCTTTAGAATTGGACAAATTGGGGTTCCGTGAAAAGCTGTGGTATTTTAAAGCCCACGTATGGTATAGCTTTTTAGTTCAGGACTTCCTATCCTGTTTCAAGTACGCCAGCAAGTGGGTGGACATGTTCAACGAAAATCCAGAGATGATCTCCATCCATCCTGTCTTTTATCTTAAGGGAAATAATTTTTTGATGGAATCTTTGGCATTGATCAAGTATCCTGAAAAGTTTAAGGAAACCCTTCACCATATGTTGATCAAAATCGATTCTGATGAATTCCCTAAGAATGATAATTTGGCAGCATTAAGCTTTTTGTATTCCTACAACAACCGCTTTAACCTGTATTTTTTACAAGGAGAATTTAAAGAAGGCTTGTCCATTTTACCAGAGGTCATTCAGGGGATTGAAAAATTTAAAAACCAGATTGACCCCCATCATGTGATGTTGTTTTACTATAAAATTGCATGCTTGTATTTTGGGTTGGAAGACAATGAAAATTGTATCGTTTATCTGAATAAAATCATACAGAACAAGCATTTAAAAATGCGTGAGGATTTGTTGTGTTTTACCAGGGTCCTCAGCTTGGTAGCCCATTATGAGGCAGGTTTTGACTACCATCTGGAAAGCCATTTGAGGGAAACCTACAAATTTTTGATCAAAATGGACGACCTTCATGAGGTGCAAAAAGCGATGATCCGTTTTGTTCGATCACTCGGAGATATCTACCCCCATGAGCTTAAGGCGGCCTTTGTCAAACTCCACAAAGAGCTCAAACAATACGAAGAAGATCCCTATGAGCGACGTGCTTTTCTCTACTTGGATGTCTTGTCTTGGCTGGAGAGTAAAATCGAAAACCGTCCTGTGGGAGAGATCATCCGCGAGAAAGCCAAGGTCATCAATAGGAAAGAGCGAAACTCCATTCAGGTTTAACTGGAGGATCGGCAACAATGCTGATGCTTTCTTTGGTGGTCGGGTGTTCCACCTTCAGTAAACGCGCATGCAAGGCTATGCTTCCATCGGGATTGCTTCTTTTGGCGCCGTACTTTAAATCTCCTTTGATGGGAAATCCCAAATGCGATAGTTGACTCCTGATTTGGTGATGCCTTCCTGTCTCAATTTCAATTTCCAATACAGCATATCGGTCCAGATCTTGAATTTTCTTGTAGTGAAGTACCCCTTTTTTAGATCCGCCGACTTCTTGGTCATGAGCAAAAGACTTGTTCATCTTTGGATTGCGTTTCAACCAATGGATTAGTGTTGCACTGGTGGGAGCAATATCAGCCTCAACGATGGCCCAATAGATTTTATGGGTTTTCCGTTCCTTAAACTGCAAGTTCATTCTGGTCAATGCTTTGGAGGTTCTGGCAAAAAGCACCACACCACTGGTGGGTCGGTCCAAACGGTGAATGACCCCCAAAAATACCGCTCCCGATTTGTTGTATTTCTTTTTAATATAAGTTTTGACTTTGTCCACCAAAGGCTCATCCCCCGTTTGGTCGCCTTGTACCAAATCGCCTGCGGATTTGTTTACCGCAATAAGATGATTGTCTTCGTAGAGTATCTCCAACACAACGCAAGCGGGGGCTAATACTGTTCTTCTGGCTTTGGAAAATCCTGATTTTTGACGTCTTCCGTATAGGCTTTTACAGCCTTAGAAATGTCGCTGTTGAGATCGAGATACCGTCTTAAAAAACGAGGACTGAATTCTTTGTTCATCCCCAACATATCATTGACGACCAATACCTGACCGTCTACTTCGCCTCCCGCGCCAATTCCAATAATGGGAATGTCCAGGGTTTGGGTGACTTTTTCCGCCAATTTTGCGGGGATTTTTTCCAATACAATTGCAAAACACCCTGCTTTTTCCAGCATCATGGCATCATTTAACAGTTGTTGGGCTTCGGCTTCTTCTTTGGCTCTTACGCTGTAGGTTCCAAACTTATAGATGGATTGTGGGGTTAACCCAAGGTGTCCCATGACGGGAATGCCAGCCTTGAGGATCCTTTGAATAGATTCTTGAATTTGACTCCCTCCTTCCAATTTAACGGCATGTGCTCCAGATTCTTTCATGATTCGGATGGCCGACCGCAAAGCTTCTTTGGAGTCGGCCTGGTAGGTGCCAAAAGGAAGATCAACTACCACCAATGCCCTTTCTACCCCTCGAACCACACTCGTGGCATGGTAGATCATTTGATCCAATGTAATGGGTAGGGTCGTTTCATGTCCAGCCATCACATTCGAGGCAGAGTCTCCAACCAAAATTACATCAATTCCCGCTTTATCAATGATGCCGGCCATGGTGAAATCGTAGGCAGTCAACATCGCAATTTTTTCCCCTTTGGCCTTAAATTCCGCCAAGGTTCTGGTGGTGATGCGGGAATAATCATTTTTTAATTTGGACATAACGCAGTAAAATTAGTTTTTTTTGACAGATCACGGAAGAGATCCCTAGCGAATCATCACATTATGACAAGTTGTCAGCAATAATTAAATGGCACAGTGATTGAATAAGTTTTAACAAATCTTATAAACGATGAGCAAAATAATAGGAATCGACTTAGGAACTACCAATTCTTGTGTATCTGTAATGGAAGGTAACGAGCCAGTAGTTATCCCTAATGCGGAAGGAAAAAGAACCACTCCCTCTGTTATCGCTTTTGTTGAGGGAGGCGAAATAAAAGTAGGAGATCCCGCCAAAAGGCAAGCGGTGACCAATCCTACCAAAACCATTGCTTCTGTCAAGCGTTTTATGGGCAATAAATTCTCCGAATCATCAAAGGAGGTCAAAACAGTGGCCTACAAAGTGGTGAAGGGAGACAATGACACCCCACGCGTTGATATCGACGGTAGGCTCTACACCCCCCAAGAACTGTCTGCCATGATTTTGCAGAAAATGAAAAAAACAGCCGAGGATTATTTGGGTCAAGATGTTTCTGAGGCCGTTATCACAGTTCCCGCTTATTTTAATGATGCACAGCGACAGGCCACCAAAGAGGCTGGAGAAATCTCTGGTTTGAAGGTGCAGCGGATCATCAATGAGCCTACGGCTGCAGCATTGGCCTTTGGGTTGGACAAAAAAGGCGGAAGCGATAGTAAAATAGCTGTTTATGACTTGGGTGGAGGTACTTTTGACATTTCCATCTTAGAACTGGGCGATGGTGTTTTCGAGGTATTGTCTACCAACGGGGATACCCACTTGGGTGGAGACGATTTTGATCAAGTCTTGATTGATTTCTTGGCAGATGACTTCAAGAAAGCCGAGCAAATCGACTTGAGAGATGATCCCATGGCACTACAGCGTTTAAAAGAAGCAGCTGAAAAAGCAAAAATTGAATTGTCTTCTTCAGCCCAGACTGAGATTAATTTGCCCTATGTTACTGCTACAGCTTCAGGGCCCAAACACTTGGTAACAACCCTGACCAGAGCTAAGTTTGAGCAACTCTCTGACGAATTGGTCAAAAGATCTATGGCTCCTGTCAAAAAAGCATTGGAGGACGCAGGTTTGTCTACTGGAGACATTGATGAGGTCATCCTCGTAGGAGGATCCACAAGGATACCAATCATTCAGGAAGAGGTGGAAAAATTCTTTGGAAAAAAACCTTCTAAAGGCGTAAACCCCGATGAAGTGGTAGCCATTGGTGCTGCCATCCAAGGTGGGGTTTTGTCTGGAGATGTAAAAGATGTTTTGTTACTCGATGTCACCCCACTCTCTCTCGGTATAGAAACCATGGGGAGTGTTATGACCAAGCTTATCGATGCCAATACCACCATACCCACCAAAAAATCTCAGGTGTTTTCGACGGCTGCTGACAACCAGCCCTCCGTCGAAATTCACGTCCTACAAGGGGAACGTTCCATGGCAGCGGACAACAATACCATAGGAAGATTCCACTTAGACGGCATTCCACCCGCCCCCCGAGGAACGCCTCAAATTGAGGTGACCTTTGATATTGATGCCAACGGGATCATCAAAGTAAGCGCCTCTGACAAAGCCACGGGTAAATCACAAGACATTCGTATCGAAGCGTCTTCTGGCCTGACGGAGGAAGAAATCGAAAAAATGAAACAAGAGGCTGAAGCCAATGCAGAAAGTGATAAAAAAGCCAAGGAAGAGGTGGACAAACTCAACAGTGCCGATCAGATGATTTTCCAAACTGAAAAGCAACTGAAGGAGTTTGGAGAAAAACTTTCAGACGACAAAAAAGCACCCATTGAGGCCGCTTTGGAGGAATTGAAAAAAGCACACCAATCCAAAGACTTATCTGCCATTGACGCAGCGATGGAAAAAATCAATGAGGCATGGAAAAATGCCTCTGAGGAAATGTACAAAGCCCAAGCAGAAGCCGGTCAAGGCGCTGAGGGTGCTGCTCCGCCTCCCAATGGAGATGCTAAAGAAGCGGCCAAAGGAGGGGATGATGTACAAGATGTAGATTTTGAAGAGGTCAAAGACTGATCTTCATTTTTCAACCTACATAAACCTTCCGTTAATCCGTTAGCGGGAGGTTTTATTATTAATTAAGCTCATGGAAAAAGAAAAAGTATTGGAAATTTGCAATGCCCTCACCAAGGGGAACCTCATGGAAACCTTGGAAATAGAGTTTGTAGATGTAGGGGAAGATTTTCTCTCTGCCCGCATGCCAGTCACTCCCAAAGTTCACCAATTGGACGGAATACTTCATGGTGGTGCTACCGTTGCATTGGCAGAAACCGTTGGCAGTGCTGCCGTTTCTGTGTTGAACCGCGATCCCAAAGTGTCTACCCTCGGCATTGAAATATCGGCCAACCATGTTCGATCTGTACGCAGTGGATACGTTACCGCTACCGCAAAGCCCCTTCACATGGGCAAGACCATACAACTGTGGGAAATCAGGGTGGTTGACGACGAGGGGCAACTCATTTCTCATTGCAAACTATCTACCATTTCCCGACCCAAAAAATAGATGGATACAAAGGGCTTAACTTCTGTTTTCGAAACCTTGTTGTCTCGCAATCAAGCCTTTGTTTTTTTTCGCCTGCCCCACAGCAAAACCGTTCATTGTTTTTTTCAAGAGCACCAAAACTTGACTCAGACTGCCGATTTAAAGGTCAGCGGTTTTGTCATGAGCCGATTCGAAGATCCTTTGCCTGCTGCTTATATTTCCAATAGAAATCACTTGCAATGGGAGTTTATTCCTCCCGTTGTGGAAAGCCCTCAAAAAGCGAAAACCCTCCCGAAAGAAGACCCTTCAAGATATATAAATATAGTTAACAAGACAAAAAAAGCCATAAACCATGGGGCGTTAAAAAAGCTCGTGGTGGCCCGGCAACTTTTCCTTCAAGAGGAGGTCGAACCCCTCCCCATGTTTTTCCAATTATTGTCTTTTTACCCCAATGCAATGGTCTATTTCTGGCATCACCCCAAAGCAGAGACTTGGATTGGTGCCACTCCCGAGCAGCTTTTCTCGCTTCGTTCAGGAACCCTTACCACCATGGCCTTGGCCGGCACTTTACCTTACCATCCCGATGAGGAATACCAATGGGGTGAAAAAGAAAAAAAAGAACAGCAATGGGTAAAAGACACCCTATTGAGCGACCTGCAAACACTTTTTTCAAAAGATAAGGTGACTTGTTCGGATGCTTTTACCCGCAGGGCAGGGAACTTGGTGCATTTGTGTAGTGAATTGACTGTTGATGCCGAGAAAGTAAATCCAAAGGAATTGGTACAAAAACTTCATCCTACTCCCGCAGTGGGTGGGATTCCCTTGGAAGCAGGATTGCGATTTCTGTCTGAAAACGAAAATTTGGATCGCGCCTATTATACGGGTTTTTTGGGGCCAGTATTTTCGGAGACGCAAATCGATCTTTATGTGAATTTACGTTGTGCACAAATGACCAAGAAAGGGCTACTCTTGTATGTTGGTGCGGGCATTACTGCTGATAGTGATCCCCAAAAAGAATGGGAAGAAACCCAAAACAAAGCCAAAACCTTACTGGCGGCGCTTTAATTACTTGGTAGATATCAATCCCATTGGGTTTTGTATTTTTGCAAAGCCATGAAAAAGAATTCCTACGAGCAGTTGTCCATAAAATATCCTGAAATCCCCCTAGCCCAAACCGTGGTTAAGTTTTGTGAGTTGAAAGCGATTCAAAACATTATTATCTGTGCAGGTTCTCGAAATGCTCCTTTAACCAATGGATTTGTGGAAAACCCTTTTTTTAAGACCTACAGCATTGTTGATGAGCGGGCTGCAGCTTTTTTCGCTTTGGGGATGGCCCAACAATTAAAATCGGCCACTGCTGTGGTATGTACTTCCGGTTCAGCTTTACTCAATTTTTATCCTGCTGTGGCCGAAGCTTTTTACAGTAACATTCCTTTGGTCATCATTTCTGCCGATCGTATGCCCCACCGTATCGATATAGGCGACGGACAGACCATCCAACAAAAAGGAGTATTTGAGCCCCATTTAGTAGATTTTGCCTACCTCACACCTGATGTGACGCACGCTGTAAATACCCTATTGGAAAACCCCAACCAAAAATTGGTTCCACCAGATGCCACTGCGGGGAGCTTGAAAAAAAGACAAAAAGAGATACAAGAGGAGAACGAAAAGAGCATCGATGCAGTGCTGAACCATTGCCAATTCAAAAGTGGTCCAGTTCACCTGAATGTACCGATGGAAGAACCCCTTTATGGGATGACTACATCCCCAATACAAATCACCAACTGTAATTCCCCCCAAATCAAATCCCTAAAGGTGGACTTTGAGGCTGTTCGCAAGCAATGGCATCAGTCTGTCAAGAAAATCATACTCGTTGGGGTTAATGATCCCAACACGATTGATCAGCAATGGTTGGATGCCATTGGATCCGATCCCTCTGTGGTTTTGATGACTGAAACCACCTCCAATATTAAGTTGTCTAATGCCATCTCCTCCATTGACAGCCTGATTGCTCCACTGGAAAATGGAGAGATGGATTTTTTTAATATGCTACAGCCAGACCTCTTGTTGACTTTTGGTGGGATGGTTGTTTCCAAAAAGATCAAAAAGTTTTTGAGAACTTTTGCCCCCAAAACCCACTGGCATGTCAATCCATACAGAGCATATGACACATATTATTCACTGAGTCGACACTTTACCATGCCAGCCGACATTTTCTTGTCTCAGTTGCTTGAGGAAAATACAAGCACTGCAAGCGATTACCGAGAGATGGTTTTGAAGCGCTACCAACAACACTTGGATAGGGGGGCTGCTTACCTGCGTCATATTCCTTTTTCGGATTTAAAGGCTTTTCAAACCCTTTTCAAACAATTACCGGAAAAGATACATTTGCAACTGGCCAACAGCTCCACGGTACGCTATGCCCAGCTCTTTGAGATGCCCCGTTTGGCCCAGGTTTTTTGCAACAGAGGAACCAGTGGTATTGACGGTTCTACAGCGACAGCCATTGGTGCTTCATTGATCAATTCCAGTCCAACCCTACTGATTACTGGAGACCTCAGTTTCTTTTACGATATCAATGGATTGTGGAACAATTATATCCCTGCCCATTTTAGAATCATTGTTATCAATAATGGGGGAGGAGGTATTTTCAGAATCCTACCAGGAGAAAAAGACACGCCCAAATACAATACTTACTTTGAAACCATCCATAAAAGAAATGCCCGACAGCTGGCCAAAGCTTTTGGCTTGGGCTACAAGTCGGTAAAGACCCATACAGGACTCAAATGGGCCTTAAAAAGTTTTTTTAAACCTTCTCGATGTGCGAGAATTTTGGAAGTCAAAACCCCGAGAAAGGCCAATGATAGTATCTTATTAAATTATTTTAAAGCCATGCAAAAGTCTTACATTTGAAATCTAAATAAAACCTATGAAAAAGATAGAATGGCAAAGCCTTGCAGATTACAGTGACATTAAGTTTGAATACTATAATGGTGTAGCTAAAATCACCATCAACCGACCAGATGTTTACAATGCCTTTCGACCTGAGACCAACATTCAGATGTTGGAAGCAATGGAGGTTTGTCGGGAACGCAATGATATCGATGTGGTTGTCTTTACTGGAGAGGGAGACAAAGCCTTTTGCAGTGGTGGAGACCAAAATGTTAAAGGGGTCGGAGGCTATGTAGGAGAAGATGGTGTTCCTCGCTTGAATGTTTTGGATTTGCACAAACGCATCAGGGAATTGCCCAAGCCTGTTATTGCAATGGTCAATGGCTATGCCATCGGAGGGGGGCATGTGCTGCACGTGGTTTGTGATTTGACCATCGCCAGCGAAAATGCCATTTTCGGGCAAACAGGCCCAAAAGTGGGAAGCTTTGACGGTGGTTTTGGATCTTCTTATTTGGCCCGACATGTAGGACAAAAGAAGGCGAGAGAAATTTGGTTTCTTTGCCAACAATATTCCGCCCATGAAGCAGAGCAAATGGGATTGGTCAACAAGGTGGTGCCACTCGACCAATTGGAAACCACCGTTTTGGAATGGTGTCAAATGATACAAAAAAGAAGTCCACTGGCTTTGCGAATGATCAAAAGGTGTTTGAATGCAGAATTGGATGGTCAACATGGATTGATGCAACTGGCCGGAGATGCTACATTGATGTATTATTTGATGGACGAAGCACAAGAGGGCAAACAGGCTTTTCTCGACAAAAGAGATCCCAATTTCAAACAGTATCCTAAGTTTCCCTGATCGTTGAGCACTTCTTTGAAAATTTGGTTATCAGCAGCACGCTTGAGAACCCTTCCAGTATCGGTTGCGGGCATTATCTCGGGAAATGCAATGGCCATCAAAAGCGGGTTATTTTCGGAAAGTGTTTTTGTACTTTCATTGATTACTGCGATTTCATTTCAGATCATCTCCAACTTTGCCAACGACTACGGCGACGGTGTCAAAGGAACCGACAACGAAGCAAGGCTGGGACCAGAAAGGGTATTACAACAGGGACTCCTAAGTCCTGCCGCACTGAAAAAAGGCATCTTGGTTGCCGCTGTGATTTCCCTTTGTTGTGCGGGTTTGCTGATCTACGTGACATTGGGAAGCGAAAAATTAATGATTTCTTTACTCTTTATCTTTTTGGCTCTTGGAGCCGTTTGGGCTGCCATTCAATACACCGTCGGAAAAAGTGCCTACGGCTATGCGGGTTGGGGGGATGTGTTCGTATTCCTTTTTTTTGGTTGGGTGAGTGTCATGGGATCTTTTTACCTCCAGACCCAAAGCCTTCAGTACTCGGTATTTTTTTTGGGGACGGCCATGGGATTGTTAAGCACAGCCGTTCTCAATCTCAATAATATGCGTGACATTACCAACGATAAAAATTTTCAAAAAAACACATTGGTCGTCCGCATGGGCAGTCAAAATGCCAAGATTTATCATTTTTCTATAATCTTGGCCAGTGGCTTATTTCTCCTCTTGGGGATGGGAATTGATTGGGCACTTGAACACCCCTTTTCGGTCCTTGTTTTGCTTCCGCTTGTTTTCCATGGGCTTCAAGTCATGAAAGTTAAAACCCCCAAAGCCTATGATCCCTTGTTGAAACAGTTGGCCTTGTCCACCTTTTTTATTGCACTGCTTATATGGGTTTTCTTTTTTATTGATCTATGAAAGCACAGTACATAAAATACCTTTTAAAATTCAAGCGTCCGGGGGGAACTTCGAGAGGGGTACTCACGGAAAAGGAAACTTGGTTTATAGAGCTCACCGATGGTGACAAAAAGGGTGTAGGGGAGTGTGGTCTGTTCAGAGGACTAAGTATGGACGACCGCCCTGATTTTGAGCAACAACTTAAAAGATTTTGTGATCGAATCAATCAAAATGAATCCATTTCCCCTCATGATCTCAAAGCCTATCCATCCATTCAAATGGGATATGAAATGGCTTTATTGTCACTCGAGGCGAAGGATGCTTTTGATCTTTTCCCCACAGCCTTTAGTAGGGGGGAAGCGAGCATTCCGATCAACGGCTTGATTTGGATGGGTGACCGTACTTTTATGAAAGATCAAATCGAGGAAAAGATCGATTCCGGATTTGATTGTATCAAATTAAAAATCGGGGCTTTGGATTTTGATCAGGAAATGGACTTGCTGGAGGGGATTCGAAAATCTTTTTCCAAAGAACAGATCATGCTTCGGGTGGACGCCAACGGTGCTTTTGCTCCAGGTGAAGCCTTGGATATACTCAAAGCCCTATCGGATCTGGAATTGCATTCAATCGAACAGCCCATCTCAGCTGGCCAACACCAGGCCATGGCCGACCTATGTCGCCATACACCACTGCCCATTGCATTGGACGAGGAATTGATTGGGGTCACAGATCGGTCGGAACGAGTAGCGCTGCTGGATCAAATTGCCCCGCAGTTTTTGATACTTAAACCTTCCTTGTTGGGCGGCTTTCAATCCAGTGAAGAATGGATAGCTTTGGCTGAAGAACGCTCTATCGGTTGGTGGGTGACCAGTGCCTTGGAGAGCAATATCGGCTTAAATGCCATTGCCCAATGGACTTTTTCGTTGGGGGTGAAAAATCATCAGGGTCTGGGTACCGGAGGCTTATTTACCAATAATTTCGCCTCCCCTTTGGAAGTTAATCGGGGTCACCTTACCTTTAATTTACAACAAGCTTGGGATCGTCTTCCATTCCTATGAAATATTTAGAGCAAATAACCAATGTCAATCTAAAATTTGTCAGTTATCTGAAAGGATCACTTATTTTTATCTTTTTTCATTTTGTGGGACAAATTCCCATCTCCCTCTATATCATCTCGCATAGTGAGTTGTCGGGAGGCAATTCAGACCCCTATGAATTAATGGGTATGCTACCCTCCAATACGAGTTTATTTTTGCTTTTATTTCCTTTTGCTGCCACCCTACCATTTATTTATCTTGTGGTAACCCGACTGCACCACCAGCCTTTTTTGAGTTTGATCAACAGCAGGAGAAAGCTCGACTTCAATCGGATTATTTTTTCTTTTCTTTTGTGGGGGGCTGTTTCCATATTAATGGTGCTCTTGGACTACAGCTTAAGTCCCGAAGACTACGAATGGAATTTTAAGCCCTTGCCATTTTTGATTCTTTTTCTGGTGAGTGTACTGATGATTCCGATTCAAACTTCCATAGAGGAATTTATCTTCAGGGGCTATTTGATGCAAGGTTTTGGCGTGCTTTTCAGGAACCGTTGGCTCCCTTTGATGCTTACTTCCATACTTTTTGGTCTTTTGCACATTTGGAACCCCGAGGTAGATAAACTGGGCATTCATCTCATCTGGTATTACATTGGTACTGGATTGTTTTTGGGCATCATCACTTTAATTGATGAAGGGATGGAGTTGGCCTTGGGCTTTCATGCAGCCAATAATTTGGTTACTGCTTTGTTGGTTACTGCTTCTTGGACCGCTTTTCAAACAGAATCTTTACTTATTGATAATGCAGAGCCCACTTTAGGAAAAGAATTGGTCATTACATTAGCGATAATTTATCCATTGCTGGCTCTTATTTTTGCCAAAAAATACAATTGGACAGATGTGTACCGCCGATTAACCAATAAATTTTAAATGAATATACCGCACTATACCAAAATTCACAATCGATTTCAACTCAAAGGTTACTATTTTTCTGCAAATGAATTAAAGGATATTGGCTATGACTTTATCAAAGAGGGAGCTCCCTATGAGGTGGCGATTGGTAAATTCATTATGGATTGGATGGACAAGGAGGATTTCATCCATGTCAAAACTTCGGGTTCGACAGGCGATCCAAAAATCATTAAAATCTCCAAACAGGCGATGGTCAGCTCGGCCATCCGAACGGGTAATTTTTTTGATGTTCATATCGGTGATAGCGCATTGCATTGTTTGCCTGCCGATTTTATCGCAGGTAAAATGATGTTGGTACGTGCGATGATTTTAGGATTGTCATTGGATTTGGTGCAGCCTACTTCAGATCCCATGAAAGACGTCAATCATTCCTATGACTTTGTGGCCATGACTCCTATGCAGGCTTTTTACAGTATAGAAAAATTAGATCAGATCAAAACCCTTATCATTGGGGGTGCCCCCATATATCCAGAATTGAATGAAAAATTGGTAGCCTTGCACACCAACTGTTATGAAACCTATGGCATGACCGAGACCATCACCCATATTGCTGCTGCTCCGCTTGCAATACCCAAACAACCCTTCCGGGCTTTGGAGGGAATTCATCTTCAAACGGATAAAGAGGGCTGTCTCATGGTCGACGCCCCTGACATCACGGATCAATTGATCCATACCCATGATCTGGTGGATATGCACGACGAAAAAACCTTCACCTATTTGGGTAGGAAAGACAATGTGATCAACAGCGGAGGGGTTAAAATTTCCCCAGAAGTGGTAGAAGAAAAATTAGCCCACCACATCCCGTCTCCTTTTTTTCTGTATGGTGTGCCTGATGAAGTGTTGGGACAAAAGCTGGTGATGATTGTGGAAGGAGAGGAAACATCTGAAGCTGTAGTTTCAGAACAGCTAGCGACTTGTGACAGTCTAGAAAAATTTGAGATTCCCAAAAGCACCCACTTCGTCACTGAAATCCTTAGAAATAATGGAAAATACCTAAGAGATAAAACCGTTGAGAAATACGGTATAGCTTAGACTTGTAAAAGTCCCATATTAAATTTTCGATCCAAGGGGGCGTGGTCGGCTGCGGCGATACCCATACTGATCCACTTTCGGCTAGCTATAGGGTCGATGACGGCATCGGTCCACAAGCGGGCAGCAGCGTAATAAGCTTGTGTTTGTTGGTCGTAGCGGGATTTGATTTCTTTTAAAAGTGCTTTTTCTCTTTTGGGGTCGATGGTTGCTCCTTCTTTTTCAAGCTTTGATTTTTCAATTTGTAGCAAAACTTTGGCGGCCTGTGCTCCGCCCATGACGGCTATTTTTGAGCCGGGCCATGCAATGATCAAACGTGGGTCGAAGGCTTTGCCACACATGGCATAGTTTCCTGCACCGTTGGAATTACCCATTATAATGGTAAACTTAGGCACTACGGAATTGGCCATCGCATTGACCATTTTTGCACCGTCTTTGATGATACCACTATGCTCGGCTTTGCTTCCCACCATAAAACCGGTGACATCTTGAAGAAAAACCAATGGAATTTTTCTTTGGTTACAGTTGGCGATAAATCGTGTGGTTTTGTCTGCCGCGTCCCCATAGATGACCCCGCCAAACTGGGTTTCTCCCGCTTTGTTTTTGACCATCTTCCTTTGATTGGCCACGATGCCCACTGCCCATCCATCAATTCTAGCGAAGGCGGTGATCATGGTTTTGCCGTAATCTGCTTTGTATTCCTCCATAGAATCAGAGTCGATTAAGCAATCGATGATGCGGTAGGTGTCATAAGGTAGGGATTTGTCGGTGGGGAGAATTTTATAAATATTTTCTTCCTTTTCTTTGGGAGCATTGGTTTTGATTCGGTTAAATCCTGCCTTGGGGGACGCTCCGATCTTTTCCATCAGTGCTTTGATCCGGTTGAGGGCATCGGCATCGTCTTTGGCTTTGTAGTCGGTGATCCCACTGATCTCGGAGTGGGTGGTTGCGCCTCCGAGGGTTTCATTATCGATTTCCTCTCCGATAGCTGCCTTTACCAGGTAGCTCCCTGCCAAAAAGATACTGGCGGTTTTGTCCACGATAATGGCCTCGTCGGACATGATGGGGAGATAGGCCCCGCCAGCCACACAACTGCCCATAACGGCGGCGATTTGGACGATGCCCATACTGCTCATTTGGGCATTGTTTCTGAAGATACGGCCAAAGTGATCTTTGTCGGGAAAGATTTCGTCTTGTTGGGGGAGGAAAACCCCTGCACTGTCTACGAGGTAGATGATGGGAATGCGGTTTTCCATGGCGATCTCCTGCGCACGCAAGTTCTTTTTGGCAGTGATGGGAAACCAAGCACCGGCTTTGACGGAGGCATCGTTGGCTACAATCACACACATTTTTTGGGATACTCTACCCATGACCACCACTACACCGCCAGAGGGACAACCCCCTTCGGATTTGTACATCTCATGACCTGCTAATGCGCCAATTTCGATGGCCTCAGTGTCTTTGTCCAACAAATGATTTACCCGTTCTCGGGCGGTCATTTTACCCTGCGACCTGATTTTTTCCAATCTCGACTTGCCCCCGCCCAATTTGATTTGGGCTAGTTTTTGTTGCAGTTCCGAAACCAATAGTTTGTTTTGGTCTGTGTTTTTCTCTACAGCAAGGTCTGTTTTTGGCACCAATTGACGTGTGTTGTTTTTACAAATATAATTTAAGCGTATCTAAAGCGCTTTGGTCACTCAAAAAAAAGGAAAAAGTATTGAAGTACTGCCCCTTTTAAACATTAATAAATATAGTTAGTACATATAAAATTAGACCATCGTGTTCCTTCGGGGCTCATGGGCTATTGGTTTCCCGTCATGTTCTCTGGCCTTACCCACTGGTCAAATTCAGTTGCAGTAAGGTAACCCAACGAGAGTGCGGCTTCCTTTAGTGTTGTTCCTTCTGTATGGGCCTTATTGGCAATTTCCGCGGCTTTGTAATAACCGATTTTGGTGTTTAATGCGGTGACCAGCATCAGGGAATTGTTGACCAACTCCTCAATGTGTGAGTGGTTGGGTTCAATGCCCTGTACACAGTTGTCCGTAAAGCTCACACAAGCATCACCGATGAGTTGGGCCGACTGTAATAGATTGGCCGCCATTACGGGCTTAAAAACATTCAGTTCGAAGTGCCCTTGAAGGCCACCTACACCAATGGCCACGTCATTTCCCATCACTTGTGCACAGACCATGGTCATGGCTTCACATTGGGTGGGGTTGACCTTTCCAGGCATGATGGAGCTCCCCGGCTCATTGGCAGGGATGGTAATTTCTCCAATTCCCGACCGGGGGCCAGAGGCCAAAAGACGGATGTCGTTGGCAATTTTATTGAGGGAAACCGCAATCTGCTTTAGTGCACCATGGGTTTCTACAATGGCATCGTGGGCTGCTAGGGCTTCAAACTTGTTTTCTGCCGTAACAAAAGGGTGTCCAGTAAATTCAGCAATATAGGCCGCTACTTTTTCGGCATAACCCTCAGGGGTGTTGATCCCCGTACCTACGGCAGTGCCTCCAAGAGCGAGTTCAGAAAGATGGTCAAGGGTGTTTTTTAGCGCTTTGATGCCGTGATCCAACTGAGAAACATAACCGGAAAATTCTTGTCCTAGCGTCAGGGGCGTGGCATCCATCAGGTGGGTACGTCCAATTTTGACCACCGATCGAAAAGTTTCAGATTTTTCTGACAAGGCATTTTTTAGTTTTTCTACTCCTGGGAGGGTGTTCTCTACGATTTTTTTGTAGGCGGCAATGTGCATGCCCGTGGGGAAGGTGTCGTTGGAAGATTGGGATTTGTTAACGTCGTCGTTTGGGGCTAAAGTTTTATTGCCTTCTCCCAAAGACTTGCCTTCCATAACATGAGCGCGATTGGCGATGACCTCATTGACATTCATATTGCTTTGGGTACCGGAGCCAGTTTGCCAGATCACTAAGGGAAATTGATCGTCCAATTTTCCATCGAGGATTTCATCACAAACGCTAGCAATCAGGTCTCTTTTGTTTTGATCCAAAACCCCTGCATCGCAGTTGGCATGGGCCGCTGCTTTTTTTAGATAGGCAAAACCATAAACGATTTCCAAGGGCATGGAGGCCGCGGGCCCAATTTTAAAATTAGATCTGGAACGCTCGGTTTGCGCACCCCAGTAGGCATTTGAAGGGACTTTTACTTCTCCCAAGGTGTCTTTTTCTATGCGATAATCCATTGTGCATTGCTTTCTTTACTACAAAAATAAAGC
>JAQCBK010000100.1 GCA_027621505.1 Bacteroidota bacterium
TTTTTTCATTACTAAGAATTTTAAAAATTAAAATTTAATAATAATCCAGATGAAAATCAAAACTTTATCCTTAAGTCGCTTCCTATCTTTAAAATAAGAGAGTGTTTTTCATATAAAAACTTGTTGGAGATTAATGAATCTAATTGTAACTCCTTGTCAGAAAATATTTAATTTTAGTATATAAAAACAATTAATAATGAAAAACACAACATTCTCGATTTATACAATATTAGTTTCCCTCCTACTTTCATACCCTTTGATGTCTCAAACTGCTCAAGTTTACCATGATCACGGTATTGGAGGAGGCCATCATCATCATGAATCAGGGAGTAGGCCATCTGCAGAGCAATTAAAATTAGTAACTGGACAAGGAGATTTTGTTTTTTCATGGGATGAAGAACTTACGGCCACATTTCCAAAAGATGCTGTTGCGTTTGAGTCGAGAATGCATGGTGGTTTTAATGAGGATCCTGAAACAGGAATCGTCTATACCGGAATCCCTGGATATGGTCTTTGCTCAATCAGTCCAGAATTGACAAAATGGAAAACCATTGGAACTGACGAAAGATTAAAAGACAATATCCATGGGATTGTTTTCTTTGTTCACAAAGGGAAAAAATTCCTTGCCGTAGCACAGGAAGGTAAAAGGGTACTTGTATTGGACCTCAACGGCAATATCATCAGTGAAATTTTGAAGCCTAGCGGTAGCGAATTCAAGTTTGATCAGGCCAACCAATTTTTTGCATCAAAGGAGAGTAATTTTGGGGTTACTGATGTTACCTATTTGGACGGAACTATTTACGTTGCGCATGGATATTCTGCAGGAGATTTCATCCTCACCATTGAAGAAAATAATGGCTCTTGGAGATGGGGTGAACTTGCGTGGGGAGGAAAAGGAGAAATGCCGGGTCAATTCCAAACCGCTCATGGGGTGTATGCTCATGAGGACCATATCCTTGTTGCAAGCCGTGCCGCAGGACAGGTAGTTAAATTTACTAAGCATGGAGAATATGTCGATATTTTTGACAATATCCCAGAAGGAAGCCTCGTTTGTAATATTTCCTATAAGTCAGAGCATTATTTTATGAATGCCTTACAAGCCATTGGAAATCAAAAATCCGCACCAATTTATGTGCATACCAGTAAAGAACTTAAATCGACTATTGTTCCAGGAGATTTAGAAATTCCTAATTTAACCAATATACACCAAGTTTGGCCACATATAATCACTGCTGCTGATGGCTCTAAACAACTGTATCTTTTGATACATGGATGGAACAAAGGCAAATATGCCGTCTTAAAATTGGATATTTAGGATTATATGTAACATCCCCATCGGTTATAAAACATATCTGAGAAAAATTTTGAAATTAATTTGTATTGAAAAGTGCTACCACTGATTAATTATATTCAACAATCTTGAATGGCGGTAATCTTATAGGATTCTAACTCTTTAATTCGGCACCCTCTCCCATCCATCCAGCTTTTAATTTATTTGTGTTTGATCAGAACTCCTGTCGTACCTCTTCAGAAAGCCTTTTGCAAGATTTACGACATAGGGATTGTGGTGTTTCATCAATGACCTTACTGCCCCAACTGAAGCACTGTCTTTCACTAGGTGTTTTTCATAAAGTTTTAACAGATTACTGATCTCTTGGGGAGCCATTGTAGGCAGGCTCTGTCTGGATTTTGCCAACAGATTTTCACTCAGTCGCGGTGCGGCTTTCAACTTTCTGAACATTACATTTTTTGTGCTGGCATCAGAGGTATTTAGATAACTTGAAAATAGGGTTTCCAAAAAACCACTGTCACTTAGATAGTTTTTTGGAATGGCGTGGACAGCGTTGTAGGACAGATAGTAATCATCACTTTGAATGAGGGATAGCAATCGGTTTTTTACGGGTACGGAAAAAGAAAGGGTATCCTTTATGTGCGTTAGGCCCCAGAAGATTTCGTCTCGATCCTGACTGTTAAGAACGGTCATTAAATTTGATGTGTTTAGGTGTTTTTCGGCATACTGTTCAATGAATTTCTGACTCTCTACATAAACCAGTTTCCAGAGTTTGTAGGTAGTATAGGCTGCGTTTTTCACTACAATGTCTTTGATGCGTTCGGAAGTTGCACCGGATATTGCATCCACAGATTCCGTCGAGCTTTCTGGTTGATTCATTAATTCATGGTACTGGATATCTTTAAATGGCAGGTCGTCATCGGAAAGAATTTCGTTCAGTTGAAGGTATTCTTTTCTGTCAAAGGGATCGTGATCTGTTTTACTCAAAAACTCCCCCTTTGGCATTTCAAAACCCAAATACCTTCCGCTAATGCTCCAATGCAAGATGATATCCAGCGGACGACATTGATTGTCAAAACAAACTCCAGTGCTGAAGTGTTGGTAAAAGCTTTTGAACGTTCCATCAGCGGCTTTTCTTAAGTAAAGACTGTCTCCAAAAGAAGTGTAATGTTCGTTATTTAATTCAACGGACCACTCATCACTTCCTTTTACATAGTACTGGACTTTGGGCTTCAGCAAATAACAAGAACCCAAGCCCAAAAAACAAAGTACTAATAAATATTTAGAAAAAGAGGAGGACATCAGATTTCTTATACGGTTTGACTAATGTTTCTGGAAAAACGATAGCAAGAGGTACTGCCAAAACTGAAAAGGCGCCTAATGATTTGAGCCAAGTTCTTCTATTTATTTTACTCATATTTATTATTCATAGACCTTTTTGAATCTATTTTATATTCCAATATAA
>JAQCBK010000042.1 GCA_027621505.1 Bacteroidota bacterium
CGGTGAAATTTCACCATCAGCTCCAGCCGATTCTGGTGCCGTGACCGCTTCCTATGAACTTATAAATCCCCTGAATGAATCGGGGAGTAAGGTAACCGTTGCCCTTCAGTTAAACTCCCAACCCAGCTCCGATGTATTGATTAACGTTTTCCTACTGGATCCTACTGAAGTGGGATCGGATGTGAGTTTTTTGATTTTTAGCCCTCAAAATTGGAACCAACCGCAAAGCATTCAACTTTTTGGGGTGGACGACTTTGACTTAGACGGCGATATCGCTACTCGGATCATTTTTTCCGTAGATCCTGCCACCGCAGATCAAGATTATTCCTCCAGTGGCTTGATCACACTTCACCTCATCAATCAAGACAACGATGTGGATCCTGATGGAGATGATCTGTTAGCGAGGTTTGACAACTGCCCCGATGATTTTAATCCTGATCAGGAAGACTTGGACGGAGATGGAATTGGAGATGCTTGTGATCCCGATATCGATGGTGATGGCGTCACCAACATGCAAGAGAATCAAGATCAAACGGATCCTTATGACAACTGTGATTTTATGAATTCCAGCATCACCTTGGTGATCAACGCAGCGAGAGACTGCGACGGCGATGGGGTTATTGATGACGTGGACTTGGACGATGACAACGACGGTATTTTGGATAGCGTGGAAACCCAAGGGGATTTCGATCAAAATGGGATCATAAACAGTTACGACTTAGACAGTGACGGTGACGGTTGTCCCGATGTGGTGGAAGCTGGCTTAGAGGATCCCGACGGAGACGGTTTGTTGGGCAACAGTCCAGTAGAGGTCGATGCACAAGGCCGAGTGATATCTGCCCAAGGATATAGCCCAGTGGCAGATGCAGACGCCTCAGGGCTGAAAGACTTTTTGGAATGGCCTCCAATTCCATCTATTGTTCAGCAACCACCCCCTCTGGTCATCGTATTCCTTGGGCAAGACATCCGATTGAATGTGGAAATCGAACCCAATCATCTACATTTTAACATCCAATGGCAAATTTTGAGAACACCCACGGGAAATTGGGAGGACCTCAATGAGTCCGACGATTTTAGGGGGGTAACGACCCAAAACCTTACCCTAGTCAATCCTCAAGAATCATGGGTTCCGTGGCAATTTAGAGCCGCTATCGGTTCAACGGCCTATTCCTGTGCCCCTTTGATTTTTTCTCAAAGCACTCATCTCGACTATCAACCTTTACGCATCCCCAACGCCTTTTCCCCAGACAACGATGGAAAGAATGATTTCTGGACCATTGAAGGATTAGGGAAGTTCCCAAACCATCAGTTGACCATCTATTCTCGGTGGGAGTCGGTTATTCTCAATGAAGCTCCCTACGAAAATGATTGGGGGGGTGAGTTAAGGACATCTTATAGTAATGCCGATAGTGAAAACGTAGCAGAAGGCACTTATTTTTACATTTTAGATTTGGGGAATGGACAACCCCTACTGAAAGGTTTTATATATTTGAAAAGATAATTTTCTATCCAATTGCTTCAATGAAAAATCATTTATGGCTGCTCCTTTCTATTGTATGGGCAGGAGCAATTTTTTACCTGAGCTTCTTTAATCCATTGAGTGAAGAGGGAGTGCCTTGGTTTGAGCATCAAGACAAATTGGGGCATTTTGTTTTTTATGCCGTTTTGGCCATGGCGCTGATCAAAACATTTTCCCGAGAAATAGTAATTCGAAATCCCCTGTCCAAAGCAGCAGTACTTGCTTTTAGTTTTGGGATACTGATCGAGTTGGGGCAACATTATTTTACCCACAATCGGGAGGGGAGTTTTATGGATGGATTGGCCAATGGACTTGGGATACTCGCGATGGTCATTCTGATGAACTCCAATCCAAAAATTTTTCACCTCAATTCAGAGTCATGAACTTGCAAATTAAATTCCATAAAGTACTACTCAAAAAGAGATTTCCCTTAGCCATCAGCAGAGGAGTAAGGGGAGATTCCTACAATCTGTTTTTATCCTACGAAAAGGATGGGTTGGTGGGTTGGGGGGAAGCTGCTCCTGGCAAAAATGAAAAAGCCGAAACAGTTGTAGAAATGCAGGATCAACTCACTGCTTTTTTGGAAACGGGAATTGAAAACCACAGTACAGAGGCACTCAACCAAAGGGCCAAACAAATGCAAATTGCGCCCTGCGCCTATGCGGCCCTGGATATTGCCCTCTGGGACTGGAAAGCCAAAAAAGCACAATTGCCATTGTATGAATTTCTTAAGCTGCCAAAGCCTTCTGTCCCCTCTTCTCTAACCCTCGGGATCATCCCTTCCGAACAGGTCAAAGAAAGAATAAAACTCATGCTCCAAAACACCTCAGCAAAAGCCCTTAAAATCAAACTCGGTTCCCCACAGGGAATAGAGGCGGATCAACAAATGTTTGCTCAAGTAATCGAAAGCACTCAAGACAATCAACTCAAAATCAGGGTGGATGCCAACGGTGGCTGGTCCACCCAAGATGCCATTTACATGATGAAATGGTTGGCCGAAAGGGGAGTTGAATATATCGAACAACCTTTGGAAGAAGGACAGGAATCTGAGCTTCAATATCTTTTTCCCAACCGTCCCCTACCCATCTACATTGATGAATCCTGTCGCTATGCCAATGATGTTGACAAATGGGCGGATCGCATTGATGGAGTCAATATGAAATTGATGAAATGCGGAGGAATCACCGAGGCTCTAATGATCATTGAAAATGCCAAAAAATACGGCCTCAAAACCATGATCGGTTGCATGAGCGAATCTTCGGTTTCTATTGCCGCCGCTGCTGCGCTTTCCGGTGGGATCCACCATATAGATTTGGATTCACATTACAACCTCCAGCCTGACCCGTCTTCCGGCGTACAGATGATTGATGGGGTGACCACCCCCGATTTTGTCCCAGGTCACGGGGGCATTTTAAAACCAGAATACCATGCTTAAACCCCATCAAAAAGTAGTCATTTTTATGGAGGGCTTTCTCCATAGCGATTATGGTAAAATGGGTTTGGGGGCTGCCCGTTACCTCCAAAACCCTATTGTAGGCATCATCGACTCCGATCACCAAGGGAGCAACATCAACCAAGAACATCCCATCGACAGGGACATTCCGATTTATGCAAACTTAGATCAAGTGATCGACCAAGGTGCTGAGGTATTGTTGCTAGGCATTGCCACTTCAGGTGGGAAAATTCCCAACCACTGGTTTCCCATCATCGAAAAGTCTTTGCAAGCGGGATTGTGTTTGATCAATGGACTGCATGATACCCTCGCAGACAGATTTGCAAACCATCTCCAAAACCCCAATCAATGGATATGGGATGTTAGAATCCCCCAATTTACCCCTCAAATTGCCACCGCCCGAGCAGCGACTTTAAACAACAAAAGGGTGCTGATGATTGGCACCGATATGGCTTGTGGAAAAATGACGACAGCCCTGGAAATCTACCGCTGGACTCAAGCGAAACAAATGGATACCGCCTTTTTGGCGACCGGACAAATTGGAATTACCATCACCGGTGGAGGAATTCCTCTTGATGCTTATAAAGTGGATCATGCCTGTGGTGCTGTCGAGCAAATGGTCATGGATCACCAAGACAAATCGCTGTTGTTGGTGGAAGGACAAGGATCTCTGTTGCATCCCGGCAGCACGGCTACCCTCCCCCTGATGCGTGGCAGTTGTCCCACCCATTTGATTCTCTGCCACCGGGCTGAAAAGACCCATTTGAGACATCCCGAATCCATTAAAATCCCCCCCCTTAGGGATTTTATTGACCTCAACGAGAGATTGGCCTCCGTCTTGGGAACTTTTGGGAAACCCAAGGTGATGGGTGTAGCGGTCAATACCGTTTCTTTCAACCAAAAAGATGCGCTGGCCTATATCGATAAATTAGAAAGCACTTTGAAAATACCCGTTACCGATGTGGTTCGTTTTGGGGTGGAAAAAATAGTAGCCGACTGGTTGTAAATTACTTGCAGTGATAATCCGCAGCGCGGGTAGCAATTTGATTGTTGGGTTTGATGTTCACTTTATAGCCCAAAGAATTTGCCCAACCTTTGGTGGCGGAGATCAGCTTGTTCGATTTGAAATTTTCATCGCTGTTGTAGTCCATATCAATTTCTACCTTTACACTCACCTGATGGGTGAGCCATTCCGCTACGTCAATACTCATCTCAGCTTCTTTCCACAACCGTGTCCACATATCGGTAATCAATTTTTCTACTTTTTTACTGAGGATATAATGAACACCTCGCTGACCAAACCGATAGGCAATTACGGTGGCATATTTGGATGATTTTCCGACGTTTTGGGAATCTGAACCAATGTGGATTTGCACATTGGGGTGTTCTTTTAAAATGTTCAGTGTGTGCTGAATGGGGTCGATTCGGTTCCCGTTGATGTCTTTGAATATCCTCATAAAGAAAACCCTAAGATAGGGAAGCCATCTAAAAAAATGGTTTTATTTTTGAGTTAACAATATGTATTACGAAACGATTTTTAACCTTTTCAATTCGGGAATTCTCCTCTTTTGGTTGCTCCTTTTGGTCTTTCCCAAAAAGCGTTTGACCCAAAAAATCATCACCTATCCCTGGGTGCCCTTGGTGATTGCCATGGGCTATGTTTATTTTTTGAGTACCACCAGCGGTACTTTTTCTGCTGACTTTACTTCGCTGGGGGGGTTAACGGAAATGTTTCAAAACGCCAACCCCCGTGGCGTGGCAGCGGGATGGTTGCATTATTTGGCGTTCGATTTTTGGGTGGGTTGTTGGATGCTCAAAAACAGTCAAGAAAAACAAATCCAACACGTTTGGTTGATTTTACCCATGTTATCCACTTTTATGTTGGGGCCGGTAGGGGTCATCCTCTACACTTTGGTACTATTGATCCACAAAAAATTATCGCTCTAAGCCTATGACCCAGTCATTTTTACTCATTTCACTGGCCTTGGGAGTGGCTACTGGAGCTATAGGAAGTTATATCTCCGAAAAAAAAGGAAGAACCCACCGCTTTGGATTCCTCATCGGTTTTTTGTTTGGACTGATTGGGGTTCTAGGACTCTTAATGATGGCATCCAAGCCTAAAAAAGATGAATTATCCGACAAATCAGACTGAGGAAGTAGCTTTTAGTGATTTTAATTTTTGAGGAAGACCTTTTAGAGATCACTCCTTTTGAAAAACGCATCCATTCGACCTTATTGTTTTCGTAAAAAAACCAAGCCTGTAATCCCCCATCCTCAAACGATAGGCAAATCCATAGCCACTGATTTTTTTAAAACTGCTCAAATCATCAAGGTTCTTGGCTATTTCGAGAGTTTCAATCAACGCTATAATCTGCCTCTTGATTTTTGGGTGTTTAATTTTTTTAAGATCACTTAGAAAGCGTTTTAAAAAAACGTTACACAAAAACACACGATATATATTATATATGTAGGGTGTCATTTGAAGAGGAGGAAGATGAATGCCAAAGAATACAGATCTTTAGAAAAAACCATTCCAAAGCATAAGTCCAAAATGAGCACTCACCCCCAAAACCAAAGGGTAGAAAACAAAAAGCCACAAACCGTCTTTTAAACTCAGCCCTTGCCCGTTGGCAATGCCCTCCAAAAAGGCATACCAGGTTTTTAGCCCTATTTGTGCCGCCATAAAATTGGCCATTATGGCCACCAACAAAATGATTATTCCAATTAAATAAAACTTAATCCATTCCATAAATTACTTTATTTTGCAACTAACTTAATGAATATGATCATAAGGAGGATTATAAAAATAACATTGATCCTGCTGTCTTTGGGGTGTTTTTATGTGGTTTACTTAATGTATTCTAACCTCTCTTTTATAGATACCCCCTATCTGTATGGAGGAATTCTCCTTTTTTTGGCGGGGCTTTTCTTGCCCAAAAAGAAATAGGATTATTCTTTGATGAGTATGTAGGTGGCTTTTACTCCGGTAGCCAAGTTCCATTGATTGGCGGCAGTCATTTCTCCATTCTCATCAAAAACCCTCACCTCAGCAGTATTGGGCCCCGAAGTGCCTTGATTAAGGGCCACAAAGTCAATTTTGTTAAACCCTTGAACCAACTCAATGGACAACCCAACAAAGCGTTCCACCAGCAATACATTGGGTCGAATTACTTGGTCGTTGTGTAAAATTCTCACACGATCCCCATCGGGATATTCGTGATCTCTAAATATAATTCGAGCCACATTCCCCTCTATTTTGTAGTCTCCCATAAACTGATTCACTCTGAACTTATTGGGATCTTTTCCAGCTTCCACCCCTTTACCCTTCAATTTGGAAAGGTAAATATCACCGGGATTGAGAAATTTTTCCTGCTCCTCCATATTCATTTTAGGGCCTTTTTCATTCAAACTGGGATCGGTCATATCCAAAGGTTTTTCCATAAAATCCCCTTTTAAATAGGGGCTTTCCTCCGGTGGTGGCTGGAATAGAGAGCCAGAATCATTGCTATTGTCTGAGGGAAATTGGAAAGTAGAATTGTTGTTTTCTATTTGACCATAGGTCATCGGCGCCCAAAAGATAATGCATGAGAAGAACAATAGGAAAGTGGGACAAAAACCCATTCCATAACCAAAAGCTTTCAAACAATACATCAGATAACCCGAGGACATGAGTGAGCAATTTTTCTACAAACCTATTTAAAAAAATAACAACCTACGATTGTTTAACATTTATTTATAAGGTTTGGAGATTAATGGCTATTTTGTATTATAAAATAAATCAAAATGGAATTAATAGGAATAGATTGGGCAATCATTATCAGCTTTTTTTCAATTTCCCTTTTTATAGGGGTATGGGTTTCAAAGCAAGCTGGCTCCTCGAGCAATGAATTTTTTCTTTCTGGTCGCAACATGCCCTGGTGGCTATTGGGGGTATCCATGGTGGCCACAACTTTTTCGACCGACACACCCAATTTGGTGACGGATATTGTAAGAAATAATGGTGTTTCCGGAAATTGGGTTTGGTGGGCTTTCCTTATTACGGGTTTACTCACCGTATTTGTTTATGCCAAGTTGTGGAGAAAATCCAATGTCAAAACCGATATAGAGTTTTACGAATTCAGGTACGGTGGCAAGCCGGCTGGTTTTCTCCGCAAATTTAGAGCCCTTTATTTGGGGATACTCTTCAATGTAATTACCATGTCTTCTGTGACTTTAGCGGCCATCAAAATAGGGGGCATTATGCTAGGCTTGGAACCTTGGCAAACGGTTGTGAGTGCAGGTTTGGTTACGGTGGCTTTCAGTACACTGGGGGGATTTAGAGGCGTACTCTACACCGACCTATTGTTGTTTGTGGTGGCCATGGCGGGATCCATTGGTGCAGCCTATTATTTGGTCAATCTGCCTGAAGTGGGTGGAATGACGGCCCTTTTGAACCACGAAAATGTCAGCGATAAACTGTCCATTCTTCCTGATTTTTCAAACGGGGAAGCCTTGATCACCCTCTTGATCATTCCTCTGGCAGTACAGTGGTGGAGCTCCTGGTATCCTGGCGCCGAACCAGGGGGTGGAGGTTATATTGCCCAAAGAATGTTGGCTTCTAAAGATGAAAACCATGCCATTGGCGCTACTTTTTTCTTCAACATCATGCACTATGCCTTGCGGCCCTGGCCTTGGATTTTAGTTGCCTTGGCCTCCTTGGTGGTTTTTCCTGATTTGGCCAGTATCAAAGAAGCTTTTCCCAATATCGCCGACGACAAACTCGGTCACGATTTGGCCTACTCGGCCATGTTGGTCAAGTTGCCTTCAGGACTGCTCGGTTTGGTTTTGGCCTCTCTGATTGCCGCCTACATGAGCACTATTTCTACCCAGCTTAATTGGGGCTCTTCCTATTTGGTTTATGATTTCTATCAAAACCAGATCAATCCCAATGCCTCCGAAAAAAGATTGGTGGCTGTTGGAAGACTTTGTACCATTGCCTTGATGATTTTTAGTGCTGCTTTGGCCCTGTTACTGCAAAGTGCCCTTCAAATTTTTGACATACTGCTCACCTTCGGAGCTGGTACTGGCTTGATTTTCATACTGCGGTGGTTCTGGTGGCGCATCAATGCTTGGAGTGAGATTTCTGCTATGTTTGTCTCAGGGATTTTGTCCATTTTACTTAAAACCACCTCCCTAGGGGACGTTCTTTTTGGAGCGGAGATGGGAATTTTCCCGGGTTGGGCAGAATATCTATTTGTGGTTTTGGTTACTTCTGTCATTTGGATTGCAGTAACCTACCTCACCCCTGCGGAGGACTCCTCCGTTTTGCGTTCTTTCTATCAAAAAATACAACCAGGAGGGCCGGGGTGGAAAAAAGTAGTGGACGAAGCCGCAGCAGATAATATCAACATCACCGATGACCGCCAAGGTTGGAGTGTTCCCTCGGGGATTACCGCCATGCTACTCGGCTGTGGAATGATCTATGGTGCCATGTTCGCCACGGGTTATTGGATTTATGGTGAGACCAGTCGAGCGCTTGTACTTACTATCATTACAGTCGTTTTTGCGGTCTTACTGCTGCGAACCTGGAAAAAAGTAAGGGTTAAAGTTTTATAAAATCACCCCAAAATGGCTCCGGCCATAGTGGCCGAGATCAAAGAGACCAGTGCTCCTCCAATCATTGCCTTGAGGCCCAGTGCGCTAAGGTTACTTCTTTGGTTGGGAGCCAGAATGCCGATCCCACCGATTTGTATGCCGATGGAAGCAAAATTGGCAAATCCACAAAGCATGTAGGTTGCCATAGCAACTGATTTTTGGTAGCCGAAATGCAGGCTGCTGCCGATTTCCTTAAGTTCCGCCAATTGAATATATCCCACAAATTCACTGGCCACCAATTTGATCCCCAACAGTTGACCCATCAATGCCATGTCTTCTACTGCCACCCCAATGACCCACATCAAAGGCGCAAAAAGATATCCCAGCACGAATTCGATCGAAAATGAACTATAGGGGGTATGCTCAGCGACCCAAGCATTCAAACCTATAGTATCGCCAATACCGGAAAAAATTCCATTCAATAGGGCGATCAAGGAAATAAAAACCAACAACATCGCTCCAACATTCACTGCCATTCGCACCCCTTGGGTGGTGCCGTTGGAAAGGGCATTGAGGAAGCTGTTGCCCACACTTTCGTTGGGGACCTCAATCAGCTCGGGAATATCATCATTTTGGGGGAACATAATTTTAGCAATCACCACAGCACCTGGAGCGGCCATCACCGAGGCAGCCAACAGACTCTTGGCAAAGGCCAATCGCTGGACGGGATCTTCCCCTCCCAGAAAACCGATATAGGCCCCCATGACACTTCCCGCCACCGTTGCCATTCCACCCACCATTACTAAAAAAAGTTGAGATCGGGTCATTTTTTCCAAATACCCCTTGATCAAAAGTGGGGCTTCGGTTTGTCCCAAAAAGATATTACCGGCTACGGCCAAACTCTCAGCACCCGATATGTCCAAAAGTTTTCGCAAGCTCCAGGCCAAACCGGCCACCAACTTTTGGATAATGCCAAAATAATACAAAAGTGAGGTTAAAGCCGAAAAAAAGATGATGATCGGCAGGGCTTGAAAAACAAAAACAAATCCGTAACGGTCGATATTGGCAAATTCCCCCAAAAGCATCTGCGTACCCGCTTGGGTATATTCCAATAGGTTGACAAAAAAACCACTGATGTATTCAAAAAACAGCTTGATCCAGTAGATTTTGATCACCCCAATCGCAATGACCAACTGTACCAAAAGCCCGATCCCTACGACCTTCCAAGGGATTTTTTTTCTGTTGTTACTCAATCCATATGCGATCGATATCAATACCAGCATCCCGATGATACCCCTGCCGAGAGCAACCAAACTCATGCCTTGATGAGGAATCATTTCCATGGGAAGTAAAGGGTTTTAAAAGCTGGAGATAAAAGCAAAGTTTCCCCAATCAGGGGTGAGGTTTTTTTATGGCCACATAGATGGATGTTTCGAACCAATGGATGGTGTTTAGAACATAAATATCGGATTTATTTCGATATCATTTCCAATATCATGTCGCGGGTGGTCATCAATTTTATCTTGTGAACAGCGTCTTTGTAGTCTCCATTGGCCAATCGTTTTTCCAAGTGTTGGATCAATTCGATTATGCTAGTGTTTGCTTCCATGGCTGAGGTTTAAAAGGACATGGGTACTTCCACCAATAGCACTTTGGTGTTGGCTTGGGTTTGGAAAGTAATTTGTTCCGTCTCCCATACCCCAAGGGCATCTCGGGATTGGAGTTCTTGCTCGCCGACGATGGTATTTCCTTCAATCACAAATACATAAACACCATTCCCTTGTTTTTTGATGGTATAGTCCGTTTGGGTGGCTTGGTCAAAGTCGCCCAAGTGAAACCAGGCATCTTGATGAATCCACATGCCTTCGTCATCGGGATTGGGAGACAGCACTTGGTAAAAAGCGTTGTTTTTTTTCAAATCTCTGACGGATTTTTGGTCATAACGGGGGGTGACATTTTGCACTTTGGGCATGACCCATAGTTGGAGAAGGTTGATGGGCTGATCCGGGTTTTTATTGTATTCACTGTGGTATACGCCAGTTCCAGCACTCATCACTTGTATTTCTCCTTCGTTGATGGCACCAATATTGCCCATGCTGTCCTTGTGCTCCAAGTCTCCTTTGAGTGGAATGGTGATGATCTCCATATTGTCATGGGGATGGGTCCCAAAACCCATACCAGGGGCAATGGTATCGTCGTTTAATACCCTGAGGGCACCAAAGTTCATTCGCTCGGGATTATAATAGTTTGCAAAGCTAAAAGAGTGGTTGGCATTCAACCAGCCGTGGTTGGCATTGCCTCGGGTGGCGGCTGCATGATAGGTTGTTTTCATTTATTAGTATTTACAATTGTTGTAGGTACAAATATATGCTAATTTTTGGAATCTTCGCTTTTTTTCTGAGCCTCGTTCACAGCGTCGATCAGTTCTTTTTTGGCGTCAAGGTATTGGATGAGTGTTTTTACTTTGGCCTCTGTTTCCTTTTTCTCTTTCAGCTTGGCCTTTTCCTCAGCGACAGTGGATTGAATTTCCTTGTAGGTGGAAAACACAAAACCCATGATGATGGCAACGGCCAGCAGTATGGCCAAAATTTCCTCGGTGTCGCTTAAACTTAACATCTCTAAAATTTACCCTAAATTAACAAATCCAAGTTATCTTTGAGGGATAAAAAAATCCAAAAACTTTAAAATGAAATACCATGGCTCCTTGATCTTTCTGATGTTTTTGACATTGACCCAAGTGGAGATTCAAGGTCAAGACAGCCTCCAGCAAAAAATTACCTTAAAGGAAATCACTTTGGATGCGGTTCGTATCAATACCCCCAAACGGGTCATTCCTTTTGCCGTAAGTCATCGCACTTTCCAGCCTGCCCAGTTGGACTTGCCTCAAAATTCACTACAGGATTATCTGACGGGTGTTCCGGGACTCTATGCGCAAAACACCCAAAACTTTGCCCAAGACCTTCGTATATCGATTCGGGGATTTGGAGCGCGTTCGGGTTTTGGAATCCGGGGGATCCAATTGATCGTGGATGGCCTGCCCGAAACCACCCCCGACGGGCAAGGGCAACTGGATAACCTACCGCTGGGGCTGATTCAGTCCATTAGTGTATTGAGAGGGCCGGCTTCTACCTTTTATGGGAATGCCTCTGGCGGGGTGATTCAGATCAATACTTTGGAGGATTTTAAAGATAATTTCGTCAGACTTAGGGTACAGGGGGGGAGTTACTCCAGTCGCAATTGGGCAGCGACCGTTGGCTTAAAAAAGAACAAGACCAGGGCTGTTTTTTATCAAAACCTGACCCAGTCTGAGGGGTATCGCAAACACAGTAAATTCAAACAACAAGTTTTTAATACCAGGCTATGGCACGATTTTTCTGATCGGTCCAAAATCCGTTGGCAGTTCAATTATACCCATAGCCCTTATGCCTACGATGCCGGAGGCATCAACCTTGCGGCGGTGGAAGAAAACCGAGAACAAGCCCGACCACAAAATGAAACCTTTCAAACCTATGAAACGGTGGATCACCTCAAAACAGGACTCCAATGGAAAAAGCAGATCAACGACAAAGTCAGTTGGGAGAGCTATGCTTTTTATGCCCATCGGGATTTTGTGGGCAGATTGCCTTTTGGTTTTGGTGGTTTTGTGGAGCTCAAAAGGGATTATTACGGCCTGGGTACGGCCTTGGAATTGCGACCGCAAAACCATCACCGCATGCAAATCCGCCTATCGTTGGCGGACCAAAAAGACCACCGTCAACGTTTTATCAATGTGGAAGGCGCTGCCGGAGATGTCACCCTCGACCAAGACGAGCTTTTTTTTAATACCGCTTTGAGTCTTCTCGATGAGATCAAATGGAATTTTGGACTCCTGCGACTGGGCTTGCGCTATGACCAACAAAGCCTGGGCACCCAGCGGGCAAGCGATGAGGTCCATCTCAATGCATGGAACCCCAGCATTGGATTTACCTACACCCAATGGGGCAGCCATGTGATGTTTGTTTCCTATTCCAGCAGTTTTGAGACCCCTACTTTGAATGAACTTTCGGCCAATCCCAGTGGTAATGCTGGGTTTAATCCAAATCTTTCGCCCTCCAAAGCCCACAACTATGAATGGGGATGGCGATACAACAGTCCGGAAAATACCATCGAAGCCACACTTTTTGCGATCCATACCCAAAATGAAATTTTACCCTACCGATTGGAGGCTTTTCCCGACCGGGATTTTTACCGCAATACCGGATCCACTTCGAGGTGGGGGATCGAGCTTTTTTGGGAACACCAAAAAGGGCCTTGGTCTTGGAATTTGGCCTATACCTATGCGGCACTAACGTTTGACGACTACGTTTTGGGAGACAAAAATCTTTCTGGAAATCAGTTGCCCGGAGTTCCCCAACAACAGTGGAACGGTAGCTTGCAGTACCGCTTTCCCAACGGTTGGGGGAGCACTCTGCAAACCCAATACAGTGGGACCCTCTATGCCGACGATGCCAACCTAACCCAGGTGGATGATTATTTCTTGGCCAACCTAAGACTTTGGAAGTCCTATGATGCACTCTCTTTTTTTGGCGGGGTCAACAATTTACTCGATCGGGCTTATTTCGACAATATTCGAATCAACGATTTTGGCAAGCGCTACTATGAACCCGCTCCCATGAGAAATTTTTATTTGGGAATGCATTTAAGTTTTTGATCAAAGCTGCATCACCCCCTCCATAAAAGCATCCGCATAGTTGTCCCGATTGGGATCCGAGTAGCACTCTTTTCGATTTATTTTTTTATAAATCAACAACTTTTTAGATCAAAATCACCCCCCTTTTAATAAGAAAGAAAAATCTTACAATTTATCAGAACGAGAGGGAATGCGACCCTTTTAAATCCCATGAAATTTGATTCTTCATTATTTTTTATCAACAGAGTTTTGGGTTTGGCACGATTGTTGTTAATAGTTTGGTGGTCTTGTACAAGAAGTTCAAGATTTTAACATTTTTTTTAATTAATTTAATTCTTTTATCAAATGAAAAAAGGTTTATTAGGTCTTTTAGTAGCCGCCCTAACTATCGTTGGGTGTCAAAACTATGACGACCAATTTGACGATTTGAACACCAAGATCGCCACACTCCAAAGCAGTGTAAGTAGTCTTGATGGGATTCAGACTTCAGTCGGCGCTTTGAGCACCAAATTGGATCAACTTGCAAATACTGCTCTTACTGAAGCTGATTTAGTTGAAATCCTCGCAGAAGTAGCTGAAATTAAAGCTGCTGTTAACGACATTGACGTTGATGGTATTGAAGGTATTGAAGCGGAAGTAACTGATTTAGAAACTGAAGTAGACGAAATCCTTGAGAAATTGAACGAATTACTTGCTGCTAATGCAGTAATCAGTGGTGGCTTAATCATAAGCAATTTGGGTCAATTAGCTGCTGCTCAAGAATTAATTGGAACTGAAGAGGATGACCCTTTGGTAACCATTCAAGGCGATGTTCACATTAATATCAGCACTGCTCTAAAAGACAGCATTGCTGCGGTTAACGCCATTACCAACAAAATTAAAATTATACAAGGTACTGCTACTGTTACCACCATCGATGCGGCTTCTGTTCATTTAAATGAATTGATGTATGTGACGGGTGATTTTGCGGCTACAGGCGCAAAAACAGGTACAGTGGCTGCTCCTAAGCTGATGACAGTTACTGGTGCTGTAAATCTACAAATTCCTGGTGATGTAGCTTTTGCTAAATTGATTTCCGCTGCTAGTTTAGATTTGAATGAAGTTGCAAGCAGTGTAACCGTGACTTCTCTTGATTTGAGTGCTTTTACTGGTACTGCTGTAACTTCTTCGGGTGTTTTAAGTCTCCCCAATGCACTTACAGTTAAAGTTGGGACATTGCCTGCATCTGTTACTTTAACTGAGGCTACGGCATTTCACTCTCTTGCAACTTCTGATTTGGCTGCAACGTCAATCACAGTTGGAGGGGCGAATGCTGATGTTCAGATTGGTGCAACCGAGTTTACTGGTCAAGTAACCATTACTACTACAGCAGCGATTGATTTGTCTGCTGTCACAGAAGCTAAAGCATTACATGTTGTTGCTACTGACATAAACTTAAGTGGAATCACTGAATTTACAGGCGCGACTACCCTTTCTGCCACTACAGTAAACATTGAGGGTATGGTTTCAAGTACCGATACGGTTACTTTGGTAGGCCCTACTTCAGTTGCTCTTCCTGCTTTAACTTCCCTTGGAGGTGATTTCGTCGCAGAGGAAGCAACTTCTTTTTCTGCTCCTCTATTGGCCACCTCTACCGGAACCATTAATTTGAAAGATACTGGAGCTACCGTAGTGTTGAAAAGTTTGACAGCTGCAGGCGATCTGCTAGAAGCAGGTGTTATAACCTCACTTACTTTATCGGGTCAAGCTACTGACGTTACTTTAGATACTTTTGTATCAATGGTGACCCTTAATTATACAGGAGCGCATCCATCTTCTATTACCCCTGGAAGCCATGATGCGAGTAATAATTTAACAGTTACTTCATTAAATGCTTCTCTTACAACTTTAGTAATTGGAAATGGTGGAATGGGATCCCTTACTGTATCGGGTACTGGTCTGAAAAGTCTGAGTACTGATGGTCACATCATTCAAACTATAGTAAGAGGAAATGCTGCATTGGAGGATTTTGACTTTGGACACCGACATGCCGATGGGGATAATGCTACAACCATAAGCATTACTGACAACACTGATCCTTTGCTTACCACTATCGATTTGAGTTCATTGGGTAAGGTGAAGCATGTAAACATTACTGGAAATACTTCATTGACCACGATTGTAGCACCTAGCGCTTCAGTATTGGCAGAGCCTCTGGCTACCGTTACCGTTACCATTAATAATAATAATACTTCTGGAACCTATACTAATGCTGTAGCCGCAACTCAAACCAC
>JAQCBK010000043.1 GCA_027621505.1 Bacteroidota bacterium
TAGACTTTGTATCTGATATTTGTCCTGAACATTATTGCTTTGACAACATCAATTTATAATAAAAAGGGATCAATGTCAATTATTTGACAGCATCACTGAAAGCAAGATATTTGTATATTTATTGTTTATAATAAACCCCTGTGAGGGGTTCTGGCTTTTAATTGTGAGAGCTTATTGATTTTAACTTTGATTCCCATCCTAACAAATAAACATTACCCAAGATAAAACTTGCAAACCATTTAAAATTCACTTCATGACAAAACCATCAACTTTAGTCCCAATAATGCTTGGCTTGGTCATTACCCTATTTATTCGCTGTGATCATCCAAAAGAAAATACCGACAACACCCTTTTAAGGCCTTGGTCTGGGCCATTTGAGGGGGTTCCTGCTTTCGACCAAGTCAAGGTTGAAGATGTCGAAGAGGCAATGCGCAGTGCTATGGCATCACACTTGGAGGAAATTGAGGCCATTGCCAATGATAAGGCTCCTCCTACTTTTGACAATACCATCTTAGCCATGGAAAGCAGTGGATATGAATTGGAAAGAGCTTTTGCCTATTATGGTGTTTTATCGAGAAATGAATCCACTCCCGAATTCAGAGCAATTCAAAAAAAATTGGCTCCTGAATTTGCGGATTACCGTTCGAAAATAATTCAAAATGAAAAACTGTTTAAGAGGATTGCTTCAATTTATAAGAAGGCAACAAAAGATCCATTGGAAGCAGATCGGCAACGCCTTTTGGAATGGACCTATCAAACCTATGAGATGAGTGGTGCTGGATTGGATAAAGATAAAAAAAGTCGGTATGCCGAAATCAATAAAGAATTATCTGAGTTATACACCTCATTTTCTGAAAATGTGCTCCATGATGAAGAAAACTACATCACTTACCTGACTGAAGATCAGTTGGGTGGCCTGCCCGAAGATTTTGTCAAATCCTCCGCTCAGATGGCCAAAGACAAAGGAGAAGAGGGCAAATATGCTGTCATCAATACCCGTTCCTCCATGGATCCATTTCTGACGTTCTCCACAGAGCGCAACTTGAGAAAGCAGGTTTGGGAAAACTATTATTCACGGGGAGACAATGAAGATGAATACGACAACAAATCAATTATATCTGAAATATTAAAACTTCGACATGAACGTGTTCAATTGTTGGGGTATGAAAATTTTGCAGCATGGCGATTGCAGAACAGAATGGCCAAAACCCCCAAAAACGCCTTATATCTTCTAGAAACCATTTGGCCCTCTGCCATTGAAAGGGTTGCAGAGGAGGTCGCTGATATGCAACTGATTGCCAATCAGGATCAGATCACAATAGCTCCTTGGGATTATCGCTATTATGCAGAAAAGGTAAGGCAGAAAAAATATGATCTCGACTCTGACGAAGTCAAGCAATATTTACAATTGGATCGGCTCACCGATGCGATGCATTACGTTGCTGGACGTTTATTTTTTTACGACTTTAGTCCAATTGAAGTTGGTAAAGTCCCCGTATTCAACGAGGATGTTAAGGTTTGGGAAGTAAAAGATAAAAGAACGGGGAAACATATCGGTCTGTGGTATTTAGATCCATTTGCGCGACCCGGAAAACGTTCTGGTGCTTGGGCCACGACCTATAGGAGCTACAGTAATTTTGACGGAGAAAAAAATGTACTGGCCTCCAACAATTCAAACTTTGTGAAACCCGCACCGGGAGAGCCCGTATTAATCACATGGGACGATGCCACCACCTTTTTTCATGAATTTGGCCATGCCCTTCACTTTTTTGCCTCTAACGTCCGCTATCCTACCCTGAACAGTGGTGTCCGAGATTATACTGAGTTCCAATCGCAGCTTTTGGAACGTTGGTTGTCCACGGATGAGGTGATTGACCAATTTTTGGTGCATCACCAAACCGGCGAACCTATTCCTGATGATCTGGTAGCAAAAATTAAAAATGCAGCTACCTTTAATCAGGGATTTGCTACCACAGAATATTTGGCGTCTGCTTTAATGGATCTAAAACTCCATATGTCTGATCCTAAGGATATCGACATCGAAAGTTTTGAACGTGAAACTTTAAAGTCTTTGAAGATGCCAAAAGAATTGCCCATGCGCCACCGCACCCCCCATTTTAGTCATGTATTTTCGGGAGAGGGATATGCTACCGCCTATTACGGCTACATTTGGGCGGATGTTTTAACTGCCGATGCCGCTGAGGCTTTTGCGGAATCGCCTGGAGGATTTTATGATGAACAACTCGCCAACCGATTGGTTGAATATTTGTTTGCGCCACGAAATTCAATGGATCCGGTGGAGGCCTACCGCTTGTTTAGAGGGCGGGATGCTCAAATTGATGCTTTAATGAGAGCCAGAGGTTTTGCTAAAACCAATGATTAGACTCAAAAAATTTGGAAAATCTTACATTGATAGCAACGGTAAGTGTTGCCCATTTGATAGCACTCATTAGTCCAGGCCCGGATTTTGTTGTCGCTTGTAGAAATGCGATTCAATACTCCCGTAAAATTGGATTGTGGACGGCAGTTGGATTTGGAATTGGAGTATGTTTTCATTTGACATACGCCTATTTTGGATTGACTTGGGTGGTGTCTCAGTCAGCCTTTTTGTTAATGCTCATGAAATATCAAGGCGCTGTTTATTTGATTTATCTCGGAATTTCTTCATTTTTTTCGAAAATCACAAAAATAGAGCTGGAGACCAGCCAGCGGATTCAGAACATTAAATGGTATGCTGCCATTAGAATGGGCTTGCTGACCAACCTTTTGAATCCAAAAGCAACTTTGTTTTTTTTGAGTCTTTTTACCCTTGTTGTCGGACCAAAGGTTGACCCAACCCTTATGGCGCTATTGGCCTTTATTCTTGTCAGCACTACAGTACTTTGGTTTTCACTGGTTGCTGTGTTTCTTACACAGCAAAAAATTAGAAATTTATTTTTGGGTAAGCAAAAGGAAATAAACCAACTTTTTGGAGTGATACTGGTTGTGGTAGGTATATCAATCGGTTTATTTTAAACTCAAGTTAAAGACAATGAAGCGGTTATACATAATCGGCTGTTTTGCACCATCAATAGTGGATTGATTCCTCAAGCACTTATCTGATAAAAATACTTATCACAATTCTTATGTTAAAAATTACTTTTGATTTTACGGTTCGCTGATGTATCTATTAATCGTTAAATAGAGTTGAGGGTATTTATAAAATTAAAGAAGTGAGATCAGAGGTGTTTGATGCGTTTTTTATATCTCATATAAAGCAATTCATTATCAAATCCATCAATGTTTTGACTAAAATAGACCGGTAATTTTATGCCTTGCTCATCGGCAATTTTCATGGCTTCAGTGGCCATTAGATTGACGATAAAGCACCCGGATATTGTTGAGGCAGCTCCAGTAAGCTCCCCTCCTATTTGCAACATCCCATCTCCAGGAGGAACACAATTATCCAAAACCAGATCCGCAATCTCATAGAGTTTTTTCTGTCCCTTGATGCGAACAGGGTATTTTTTTGACTGTTCCATAGAGGTGATGGCTATCACTTTATTTCCATTGGCTTTGGCGCGCTCCGCCATTTCAATAGGCATGGCATTTCTACCAGAATTGGAAATGACGATAAAAAGATCCTCCGTTTCAATAAGGTGTTGATCCCATAAAACTTTTGACACCCCACTGATACGTTCTATTTCTGCACTTCTACGGGCTCCCTCTGAGGTCATTACAATAGAATCCAAAAAAGCATTTACATTACCTAAACCACCCGCTCGAACAAAAAGTTCTAATCCTATCATGTGAGAATGTCCAGTACCAAAAGTATGAATGATACGATCTTCAATAATGGTTTTAGCCATCCATTCTATGGCCTTGGGAAATGATTTTTTGTTGGTCGCAATGACCTGGTCTAAAAGGTTTTTCGTGGCTTGATGATATTCGTACATATTGGTTATTATAAATCATTCAATTCAATCGTCCAGACCTTTGACCGAAACATCATAGTTTGTTAAGATTGGATTTAAATTTTCAGTCATTAATAACAGGTTTATAAAGGGGATTGATAGCCGTAGGAATGGGTGCATCGGTTTCATCCCACCAAGCATTGAGTTCATCAAACAACTCTTGTTTTTTATCTAAATGAATTTCTGCAAGGTTATTCCTCTCACCAATATCGTCTTTGAGGTTGTAAAGTTCGGCATCTTTATCCTCAAAATAGTAATGCAGTTTCCAATCCCCTTTGCGAATCACACTTCCGGGACGGGTTCTAAAAAGTGAATCTCTATTTTCATTGTCTTTGATATCATAGCCCTGGAGGTAAATGGGAAAATGCCAGAAAAAAGATCTTTCCACGGCAGCTTGTTTTTCGGTCATCAGAGGCAAAAGAGAATGACCGTCCAATTTTTCAATACTATCATCTCCAGTAAGCTCCATTAGGGTAGGGAAAATATCGAGATGAGAAATGGGGGTTTGGGTATCTTTCCCTGGGCTAATTTTATCTTTCCATAAAAAGAAAAAAGGCACTCTGATTCCCCCCTCATAGTAACTTCCTTTTCCAGCTCTCAGTGGTTTTTGCATGGTGATTTTTCCGTAGTAACCCCCGTTGTCCGAGGTAAAAACAATAAAGGTATTGTCAAAAAGATCTCGCTTTTTTAGCAGGTCAACCAACAGTCCAATGTTGCGATCAAGATTTTCGACCATGGTAGCATATTCTGGGTTTTTTTGTCCTTTGTAGGGGGGCTTATTTTCGTATTTGTACAAAAGGGAATCTACAGGATGAATGGGGGTATGAACAGCGTATGGGGAATAATTCAGAAAGAAGGGGGTATTGACTTCTTCCAAAAACAGCAAAGTTTTTTCCATGATAAGATCGGTCAAATATTCACTTTTGCCTTTTTCTATTTTGATTTGATTTTTTTTATTTCCAAATGGCAAGTAATAACTTCTTGGAGCACCTTGTGGCCCTCCAGCAATATTAACATCGAAACCGTATCCCAAAGGATCATTGCTCAGGTGCCACTTGCCAGAATGGCAGGTAGTGTAGCCTTGCTGTTTTAGTTTTTGGGAAAGGGTGGTGAATTTTTTATCCAATACTGTAGTATTCTCAATGGGAATCAACTTACGATTCGATGCCTTTCCTCGGTCTGAATTGGCTACGGTATAAATTTGATGGCGCGTAGTCCATTTACCGGAATGAATAGAAGCCCTACTGGGCGCACAATTTGAGGCTGCAGCATAACCTTGGGTAAATACCAAACCTTGATCTGCTAAGGCATCTATATGAGGGGTATCATAATATTTACTGCCCATGAAACTGACATCATTCCAGCCCATGTCATCAATGTTAATTAGAATGATATTCGGTTTTGTTTGACGCTCATGGGATAGCGAACAAGATGAAAAAAAAGGAACCATCAAAATGACAATACCCCAAACAATACTTAAAAAATCTTTCTTCAAAATCTAATGTCTTATCTTGTTTAATATAAAAAAAGTTGTGAATATTTGGCTCAATTATTTATATATATAGCGCTATCCTAATTTAAAAAATTAAATCTATTTTTATCCATCACTTTGCAAAAAACAATATGAAATCAATTATTCCTTTCCTGGTTGGCTGGTTTATTTTATTATCAGCTTGCAACAAGCCCAAGGAAATAAAACCCAATATACTTTTCGTTATTTCAGACGATCAATCCTACCCTCACACCAGTATTTATGGCACTTCTTGGGTCAACACCCCTGGTTTTGACCGCGTTGGAAAGGAAGGATTACTCTTTCACAACGCCTTCACCACCAATGCCAAATGTTCTCCTTCCAGAGCTACAATTCTAACAGGCCGGGACAGTTGGCTGTTGGAAGAAGCAACCAACCATGTCCCCTACTTTCCTGAAAAGTTTACCACCTTTCCTGAAGTGCTGAAAGCGAAGGGATATGAAACGGGCTATACTGGAAAAGGTTGGGCTCCTGGGATAGCTTTAAAAGATGGAAAAAAGAGAGACTTGATTGGGAAAGCCTATCAAGATAAAAAATTAGTACCCCCCGCTAAAAAAATAAGTAATATTGATTATTTCGAAAACTTTAAACTGTTTCTTAATGAAAAACCTGAGGATCGCCCTTTTTTCTTTTGGGTGGGAGGTCACGAACCTCATCGGGCTTATGAATACCAGGTAGGAATTACAGCCGGTGGAAAAAAAATCAACCAAATTGACAAAGTGCCCAACCATTGGCCCAACTCTGATAACGTTCGAACCGATATGCTCGATTATGCGTTTGAAATAGAACATTTTGATGGGCATTTGGTCAATATCATTGATGAATTGGAAAAAAGAAATTTGTTGGAGAACACAATTATCATTGTAACCTCGGATAACGGGATGCCATTTCCAAGGGTAAAAGGTCAAGTTTATCCTTTTGATAACCGCCTTCCTTTGGCCATTCGGTGGGGGAAGGGAATTAAAAATCCTGGGCGTAGCATCGACGACTATTTTAGTTTTTCTGATTTTGCTCCAACATTAATAAATATAGTTAATATAGAAAGCCACGATATGGAAGCCTTTTCAGGAAAAAGCTGGAAGTCGGTATTTGAAGGTTCTCCAGACGAAAATCTGAGAGGTTACATGATCATCGGCAAAGAACGCCACGATATAGGCAGAGAAAATGATCAGGGCTATCCAGTGAGAGGTATTATTGCTGGCAACTATTTCTTCAGCCTTAATTTTGAACCAGAGCGATGGCCAGCAGGAAACCCCGAAACAGGATATCTCAATACGGATGGGAGTCCTACCAAAACAGAAATTTTAAACTTGAACAGAACAGGTGAAAATGCTGAATATTGGAATTTGGCCTTTGGAAAGAGGCCTGCAGAGGAACTCTACGATATTGACAAAGATCCCGAATGCTTAAACAACTTGGCTCTGGACCAAAATTTTTCTCAAATCAAAACCAAACTCAAGGAGCAATTAATGAATGATTTAAAAAAACAAGGAGATCCAAGGGCCTTGGGGGATGGCAATGTTTTTGACCAATACCCCTACGCTGGTGAAAATGTAAAAAACTTTTACCATCGATACATGCAAGGCGAAAAGATTCCTACCCACTGGGTCAATCCTTCCGATTTTGAAAAAACTCCTCCAAAAAAATAAGTTGCTCTACTTTTGATCTAGTACAGGAATTCTGAATTTTTCTTGCACAGCGGTGGTGTGGGCCTGATCCATAAAGTTTTCCATTTTTTGGACAATCTCTGGGTACTCGGTCGCCAAATCATTCCGCTCCTTCGGGTCTTTTGAAAGATCAAATAACTGAAGATCGGATGCTCCTTTAAATAAATTCTTCTTGATCCCCTTCCAATTTCCCATTCGAATGGCTTGCTGACCTCCATAGGAGGGAAACTCCCAGTAGAGGTAATCGTGTGTTTTTTGTGGCATTTCCAACAATGCGGAATAGTAACTCAGCCCATCTATGGGGTAAGGGGCTTCCACATTTAAAATATCGCATACCGTTGCAAAATAATCATAAAAAACACTGGGATGATTGGATTTTGTTCCTGCTTTAATCTTGTTGGGCCAAGTAGCAATCGTAGGGACTCTAATCCCTCCTTCATTGACATTTCCTTTTACTCTGTTTTTTTCATTGACAAAAATCCCGGTGCTGTTAAAAAAATGTATATCGGCTTGATCACTTAAGTGGGTGGGGCCATTATCACTTGAAAATAAAATAAAAGTATTTTCATATTGTTTCATCTCCTTGAGTTTGGCGACCAGCTCCCCCACCTGTTCGTCCAAATAAGAAATCATCGCAGCATAGGTGGCCCTTGGGGTAAGGTTCGGGAAATACCCTTTATTGCCCAAATAGGGCTCCTCTGGACCCAATTTTTTCCGATAATGATCTACCCATTTTTTAGGAGCCTGCAGTGGCAGGTGGGGTAAAGGACTTGCATAGTATAAAAAGAACTTTTGATCTCGGTTACGATCCAAAAACTTCAATGCCTCCTCATGCATTAATTTAGGAGCATAATCGTTTTGGTGATAAATCGCATAGCTTTGCTCATCGTTGGGATCCAATCCTTTCGCTAGTTTTCCTTTATTGACAATGGTATTATTGAGAAGATGTCTTTCTTCATTCCTCCACAAATGGGAAGGAAATAAGTTGTGTGCCTGACGTTGACAATTATAACCATAGAAAAAATCAAAACCTTTTTTATTGGGAATGCTATTGGTATTGGGTGCCCCGAGTCCCCATTTTCCAACCATTCCAGTTTTATAACCAGCAGATTTGAAAATACTAGCAATGGTAACGATAGAGTCCGGCATGGGGCGTTGTCCCTCCAAGTTTGGATTGTCCAACATGGCCTTAAAATCCCAAACAGCCCCTCTCTCTCTCCATTCACTGTTCCCTCTCAGAGGATTTTTTCCAGCATGTAATCCCGTCATTAATACTGCCCTAGCAGGAGCGCAAACCGGGGCACCACTGTAATGGTCCGTTAGAATCATTCCCTCCCTAGCCAAGGCATCGATATGCGGGGTTTCAATCCATTTTTGTCCTTGAATACCAATTTCACCATAACCCAAGTCATCGGCAAGAATGAATATAAAATTAGGTGAAACCTCCTCTTGTTTGATCGTTTCGGAGCAAGAGATCAAAAGAGTAAGTGTTAAGATGAAGTACAAGTATTTGCTCATGACGTAATTTTTTTTTTTAGAAAGGCCCTTTATGATTTATCTTTTGTGCTGATTTTTTTGTTCCAGGCATTTCATCTCTAATACCATGCTGTTCTGTTCGATTGGTTTTCCCTTGATTGATTTCTGATGGATCAATGGGTTCTCTAAAATACCAGTCTTGGGTAAGGTTTTCTGGAAGGGAATCGCCGGTCTCTTCGATCCATTTGCTCAATTGTTTTTTCAAATTGTTATAGGCTTTTGGAATATTATCACCCAACATCAAATTGTTAAATTGATATGGATCTTCACTCAAATCGTATAATTCTTCTCGGGGTCTTGGAGCCATAAAAATTTCAGCTTGCTTGTCTGAAATGGTTTTATCCAAAAGTGCAGATTTCAACTCCCCATAAGAAGTACTATTGATGGCATCCAACGGCCCTCTTTGGGCATATTGGGGTCTTGAGTTGAGGATGTACATATAACGATCCTCCCTTACCATCCGCTCGTGTGCCTCATAATCGTGCCAGTTGTATTCTGCAAAAACATAATTTCTAAATTTTAATTTCGGGTTGAGCAGTAGTTTTTTAAAACTAACCCCTTGGAATTGTGCTACAGGAGAGATCCCTGCCAAATCTACCAATGTTGGAGCAATATCCACGGCACTTATCAAGCTCGTTGACCTTTGGATTTTCTTTGATTCAATTCGCGGATAGTGAATGATAAAGGGTGTTTTTACACCCTGATCATTCAACCTTGTTTTACTATGAGGAAAAGGTCTTCCATTGTCAGCCATGATGATAATGAGTGTGTTTTCGTATACTCCTTTCTCTTTTAACTTTTGAACAACACTACCTATATGAAAATCAAAACGAGATATTTCATCATAGTAATTGGCTAGGTCTTCTCTTGTTTCTGGGCCATCAATCAAATATTCAGGGACTTGGATTTTCTTGGGATCATGGGTTCCCTCCCATTGATTTTCTCCCCAAGAACGATGCGCATCATAGGAAGCCAACCACATAAAGAAAGGTTGATCTTTAGGCAAGTTTTCCACTGCTTGATTCCAGTAGGCCTCTCCGCCAAGACCGTTCACCTCTATTTTGTCGTGTACTTCATCAAAACCTCTTTTTGCATATTCACCCATGTGAAATTTACCCGCCTGAAGGGTATAATACCCTGCCGATTTTAAAATCTGAGGTAGAGAAATCATATCATCGGGGGGGCTGGTGTGCAATTCTGCTGCCCCTGTATTGTGGGGATAACGTCCCGTGATGATTGAATTTCTACTGGGGCTGCAGGAACTGGTTGTCAAATAGGCATTATCGAATACCATTCCCTCGCGAGCAAGCAGATCAATGTTTGGAGCATAGACATCTTTATTTCCATAACAACCCAGATCATCCCAGCTGACATCATCTGCAATAAATAAGATGATATTAGGCGGCAGTGATTCTCGATAGTCAACCACACGACCAAAGACTTGAAAACAGCAAAAAAGCAAAACCACCAAATAGGATTGCATGAAACGATGGGGATATATTTTATTGGGTGTATTCATTTAATTTTCTTTTGTTTTTTTAAAGTTTTAAGGAACTATCCTTCTCCCATTACGGTAAGCACCAATTTTCTTGATCCTGCGTTATTCCTGTGCTCACATAAATAAATCCCTTGCCAGGTTCCCAACAACATTCGGCCATTACGGATTGGAACATTGATACTGTTTCCCAAGATACTACTTTTTATATGGGAGGTCATATCGTCCGGGCCTTCCAGTGTATGAAGAAAATAATCAGCAGACTCGGGAACCATGATGTTGAAATGGGTTTCAAAGTCTTCTCTTACTGTCGGGTCAGCATTTTCGTTGATTGTTAAACTTGCAGAGGTGTGTTTTATAAAAACATTTAAGAGTCCACTCATTTTTGGCAGTACGCTGGAAACCTGATCCGTAATCAAATGAAAACCCCTTGAAAAGGGGGAAAGAACAATTTCTTTTTGAAAAATCATATTCCTATTTTTGTTAAAATTAATCAAATAATGATTTTTATGAAAAAGTCCCCATTTGTAACTCATTTAATCTCCTTGATCATGGTTTCACTTTTGACCTCCAGTTGCGAAGAATCAAACAAACCCCTTGTAATTGGCCATCGCGGTGCCAAAGGTCATGTTGCTGAAAACACCCTTCCCTCGATATCCAAAGCCCTAGAGATGGGGGTTGACGGTGTTGAGATCGATGTGTTTTTGTGCCGATCCGGAGAGTTGGTGGTTTTTCATGACAAAACATTAGAGAAATTATCAGATGGGGAGGGATTCATAGAAGATTTAACTTTGGATTCGATTCGAAAAATCAGTGTTTTGGGGGGCTACAAAATCCCTACCTTAAACGAAGTTTTGGACCTCATCCAAGGTAGTGTTTTTTTAAATATAGAACTCAAAGGCAGCGGAACGGCCAAGCCTACAGAAAAATTGATAAAGGAATATTTGAAAACAGGGAAATGGAATGCTCAAAAATTTATAATTTCAAGTTTTAACTGGGAGGAACTTGAGATTTTCTATCAGTTGAACCAAAACATTCCCATTGCCGTACTCACCGGAGCTGATCCTCTTGATGCCATTCCCATCGCAAAGGGCCTCAATGCGCAAGCCATTAATCCCAACTTCCGAGCCTTGACTCAAAAAAATGTAGAAAAAATGCAAAAGGAGGGTTTTAAAGTATTTCCATACACCATTAATGAGCCAGACCATATTGAAAAAATGTTGGCATTTAAAGTAGATGGTATTATTACCGATTATCCTGAAAGGGTTACAGAAGCATTATTCGAAGACTAAATAAAGAAAGTGTAAATCAAACCTGCAAATGCGCCCCCTGCTATTGGGCCGAGGATGGGAATCCATGCATAGGGCCAATCCGCATCTTTATTTTTTCTCGGTAACAGTTGATAAACCAGTCGGGGGCCGAAGTCCCTCGCGGGATTGATCGCATATCCAGTGGTTCCTCCCAAACCCATACCAATAACCCATACCAATAGTGCAACTGGAAAGGCCTCAAGGGCACCCAAACCAAAGTTTTCCACCATTACTCCTTCAATTTCAATATTAGGAACAGCAATAAACAATACCCCAAAGACCAAAACAAAAGTGCCTATGAATTCACTAAAAAAATTATTTTTCAGGTTTCTGATGGCTGGACCAGTACAAAAGGTACTGCGAATCGCTGCCTCATCTTGGGTTGCTCGATAGTGGTCGATATATGTAATGTAACAAATCCAACTTCCCATCATGGCACCCAAAACTTGAGCCAATAAATAGCCAGGAACCAATGCCCAGGAAAATTTGTCAGCCACCGCCAGACCAATCGTTACAGCAGGATTGAGATGGGCACCACTGAATTGACCGCTGATGAAGACCCCCACAAAAACGGCAAAACCCCATGCACTGGTGATCAGAACCCAAGGGGTCTGTCCTTCAGCAATTGTATTTTTTAAATTGACGTTGGCTACTACTCCTGCACCGAGTAAGAGAAGAAAAAAAGTACCGATAAATTCTGCTAAATAAGGATCGATGGTCATAATATATAATTTTGCGTTATTCTCTTAAAATCGTCAAGCTCGCGCTTAACCCATCGTTCATCCTCTTGCAGTGCTGCAGCCATTATATCAGCAACTTGAGGTGCGATTTTCAAGGTTTCTTTAGCGTCCAAAAACAAACACCTTACCCTCCGTGCCAATAGATCTTCCAAATGAATTGCCATTTCATTTTTCACACTCCAAAGGATTAAATTTTTGCTAATATAAAATTTTCCGGACAAAGATTTGTTATCCTCGGGGATTCCTAATGACAAAATTTTCTCACGGTCTGTTCCAAACTCTTGCAGGGAATATTCCGAAGCGTTCTCATCATCGTATCCATGAAGTTTTAATTTTTTGGTTTTGCATTTTTTTTCTTCCAAACCACCAACGACAATCGCAGTATTAATGGTATCCTCTCCCATTTTTCTGTAGGTTGTCCATTTCCCTCCCAAGACACTAATTAGCCCACTGGTGGAGACATTGACCTTGTGGTGTCGGGATACCTCTTTGGTCTGGGAAGTGTCCCCTTGTTGGGCTGCTAAAGGTCTCAAACCCGCAAAAACACTCTTCACATCCTCTCTTTTGGGTTTTTGGGTCATATACTGAGAGGCATTGCTCAGTATAAAATCAACTTCTTCCTCTAATGCTTTTGGCTCAATGTCAGTATGTTCAATAGGGGTATCCGTAGTCCCTACCACAACATAATCGTGCCAAGGGACGGCGAATAAAACGCGGCCATCACTGGTGTGAGGAATCATGATGGCGTGTGGGCCATCTAAAAAGGCGCGCTCCAACACCAAATGAACCCCCTGACTGGGTCGTATCATAGGCCGGGCATTGGGTTGATCCATTTTGACAATTTCATCACTAAAAACGCCTGTCGCATTGATCACTACTTTGGCATTGATAGGGATACTTTTTCCAGACTCGTGATCTAAAATTTCCAAACCCGAGATGAGTTCATTTTCTTTTTTCAAAGCAACTACTTCTGTATAATTGATCAAAGTAGCACCCAGATCGTCAGCAGTCAATGCAAGAGTGATGGCCATTCTCGAATCATCAAACTGGCCGTCATGGTATATGACCCCTCCTTTTAGACCATCCTGTTTCACATTATTGATGAGTTCTATGGTTTCATTTTTATTCAGTAAGGTAGAGGGGCCCAATCCCATTTTACCCGCCATCATGTCGTAAACCTTGAGTCCCAGTCCATAGAATGGGCTGTTCCACCACTCATAGAAAGGAATTACAAAACTCATGTCCTTTACCAAATGTGGGGCATTCTTTTTCATGATCCCTCGTTCTTTGAGGGCTTCGATCACCAATGAGATGTCTCCATTTTGAAGATAACGCACCCCACCGTGTACCAACTTTGTACTTCGGGAAGAGGTGCCTTTCGCAAAATCGTGTTTCTCTAAAAGCAGGGTCTTGAAGCCTCTGTTGGCAGCATCTACCGCAGCTCCCAATCCACTGGCTCCCCCACCAATGATTACAACATCCCATTGATCTACTTTGGCTAAAGCATTCAAACTAGCATTTCTATTCATTAATTTGTCAATACTTTTTTAATTTTATTTTCCCATTGAGAAATGGTTTTTTGGACTTGATCACTTGTCGAAGGGATAAAACGTTGATCTTCTTGCCATAGGTTTTTCAGGTCATCAATAGAGGACCAGTATCCAGTGGCTAAACCAGCCAAAAATGCTGCACCCAAGGCCGTTGTCTCCGTGATTTTTGGCCGAATGACATCAGCGTTAATCATGTCAGCCTGAATTTGCATCAGTAAATTATTGTTACTCGCACCGCCATCAACTTTTAGACTTTTAAAAGATACACCTGCATCTTTTTGCATTTCGACAATGATATCGCGAGACCTGAGTGCAATGGCTTCCAGCGCTGCGCGAGCAATGTGCCCTTTTTGAGTTCCCCTGGTAATGCCCATGATGGCTCCCGTGGCATGTGGATCCCAATAAGGGGCACCCAAACCAGATAATGCAGGAACAAAGGTTACCCCACCGTTATCCGAAACGGATTCAGCCAATGCTTCAATATCGGCAGCTGCATCAATGATTTGCAACTGATCCCGAAGCCATTGTATTAATGCTCCAGCAATAAACACACTGCCTTCAATGGCATAAGTCACGGCTCCATTCAATTGCCACGCTATGGTAGTCAACATTTTATTTTGAGAAACGACGGCCTTTGTTCCCGTATTCATTATACAAAAACAACCTGTACCGTAGGTGTTTTTTACATCACCAGGCTGGGTACACAATTGTCCAAACAAGGCAGCTTGTTGGTCTCCAGCAATTCCTGCTATTTTAACAGGACTCCCCAAAAGAGCGGGTAAGGTGGTTCCAATGATCTCAGAAGAATTGGTAACCCTCGGGAGCATTGATTGAGGGATATCAAGAATTTCCAACAGCGCTTCATCCCATTGCCCATCGTGAATGTTGTAAATCATGGTCCGACTCGCATTGGTGGCATCGGTGACATGTGAGGCACCGCCAGTAAGGTTCCATATCAGCCAACTGTCCACCGTTCCAAAGGCCAGTGATCCGTTTTTTGCTCGACTTCTCAATGAAGGATCTTGGTCTAAAATCCACTTGATTTTGGTTGCCGAAAAGTAGGCATCTACCACCAAACCTGTTTTTTCAGTAAAAACCCCAGCCATTCCTTTTGCAGTAATTTCCTCACAGATTTCGGCTGTCCTTCGGTCTTGCCAAACGATGGCGTTAAAAACCGGCTCCCCAGTTTTTCTGTCCCAAATAAGAGTGGTTTCTCGCTGGTTGGTAATTCCAATGGAGTCGAGTTGCTCTGCCTTGACATTGCAACTTTCTAATACATCTTTTGCAGCTTTTAATTGGGTGTTCCAAATCTCAATGGGATCGTGTTCTACCCAGCCCTCTTTTGGAAATATTTGAGTAAACTCATACTGAGAGAGACCCAATTGAGTGCCTCGCTGGTCAAAAAGTATTGCACGTGAGCTGGTGGTTCCTGCGTCCAAAGACAAAATATATTTTTTCATAAATACTAACTCAAGGTTAACTTAAAAAGAATCATTAAAAAATTTAGTCTCAAAAATTTCTGGGATGATTTTACTTTCAATATAATCAAAACTTAATTTCATTTTATTTTTTTAATAAAATCTTTGAATATTTCCTAC
>JAQCBK010000044.1 GCA_027621505.1 Bacteroidota bacterium
ATGAGGAACTCGAGGGGATTGTGGCTAGGGTGATGTCAAATCAAGACGAGGCCCGAAGACTGTCAGAACAATTGATGAGTAAAAAGCTTCTGGAATTTTATAAAAACACCCTTTCGTTAAAGAAGAAAAAATTGTCTTTTGATGCTTTTGTTAAGGAGGCTTATGGTCAGGGCTGATTTTTTAATTAATTTTATATATAGAAATTTAAAAAATGGATTACGGAAAAGAGTTTAAAAAATTTGCAACAAAACACCACGGGATCAACTCCATGTATTACGATAAGATTGTAAGCAGCATGACCCCCTACATTATTGAAGAGCGTCAGCTGAATGTAGCCCAAATGGACGTTTTTTCGCGATTGATGATGGATCGAATCATGTTTTTGGGGACGGCAATCAACGACAATGTGGCCAATGTAATCCAAGCACAGCTATTGTTTTTACAAAGTACCGATGCCAAGCGAGATATTCAGATGTACATCAACTCTCCCGGTGGAGGGGTATATGCTGGATTGGGCATTTATGATACCATGCAATTCATTTCGCCAGATGTTGCAACCATTTGTACGGGAATGGCAGCCTCTATGGGAGCTGTATTACTCTGTGCGGGCCAAAAGGGCAAACGCTCTGCATTGCCCCATTCAAGGGTAATGATTCACCAACCATTGGGTGGAGCTCAAGGGCAAGCCTCCGATATCGAAATTACTGCAAGGGAAATTCTTAAATTAAAAGACGAATTGTATCAGATCATCGCCAAGCAATCCGGTCAAAGCATTGAAAAGGTAAACCAAGATAGCGACCGTGATTATTGGATGAAAGCCGAAGAGGCCAAAGCCTATGGTATGGTCGATGAAGTTTTAGGCGCTGTAAAATAAAAATACCATGAGTAAAGAAGAATTAAATTGTTCCTTCTGTGGCCGTGCCAAACCTCAAACGCAGTTGCTTATTGCGGGTTTGGATGCACACATTTGTGACAAGTGTATTCTTCAAGCCCACGGAATTGTTAAAGAGGAGACCTCAGAGGAAAAAACGGATCACAAGTTTGACGTGGAACTCTATCCCCCCAAAAAAATCAAGGCTTTTCTCGATGATTATGTCATTGGTCAAGAATCTGCCAAAAAAATACTCTCTGTTGCGGTTTACAATCATTACAAACGGATTAACCACTCCAAAAGCAACAGTGAGGTTGAAATTCAAAAAAGTAATGTGATTTTGGTTGGACAAACGGGAACGGGAAAAACCTTGTTGGCCCAAACCATTTCCAAACTACTCAAAGTACCCCTTTCCATCGTTGATGCCACGGTTTTGACAGAAGCAGGCTATGTAGGAGAAGATGTTGAGAGCATCCTTACTCGCTTACTTCAAGCCGCTGATTATGATGTGGAAAAGGCACAATACGGTATTGTATTCATAGACGAAATAGACAAAATAGCGCGTAAGGGAGACAATCCCTCTATCACCAGAGATGTCTCTGGTGAAGGAGTACAGCAAGCCCTGCTCAAATTATTGGAAGGCACCATAGTCAATGTACCTCCCAAAGGCGGGCGAAAGCATCCCGATCAAAAGTTCATAGAATTAGACACCTCCAACATTTTGTTCATCGCTGGCGGTGCTTTCGATGGTATAGAGCGAGCCATCAATAACCGTTTGAATCTTCAAGCCATTGGATACAATACCAATAAGGAACTGGAAAAAGTAGATTCGGAGAATATCTTACAATACATTACCCCACGCGACATTAGGTCTTTTGGGTTAATCCCCGAAATCATCGGGAGATTACCGGTGTTGACTTATATGAACCCTTTGGATAAAGAGACTTTGAGTACCATACTGACCACTCCCAAAAATGCTTTGGTAAAGCAATACATTCAATTGTTTGAAATGGACGGTATTGATTTATCTTTCACCCAAGGAGCATTGGAATTTATTGTAGAAAAAGCCCTGGAATATAAGTTGGGTGCTAGAGGTTTGCGTTCACTTTGTGAAGCGGTGTTGAACGATGCCATGTTTGAATTGCCCGAATCGGACGTCAAGGCCTTGAAGGTCACCAAGAGTTATGCGGAACAAAGACTGGTCAAAATAGAGTTGCCCGCATTGAAAGTTGTTTCCTAAATTAGCTGTTGTTTATTTGAAGCAATTCTTCCAAGACATCTCTTTTGTTAGAAAGTCTGGGAACTTTGTGTTGCCCTCCTAGCTTATTTTTTTTGGCCATCCAACTGTAAAAGAGTTTTTTCTTGGCGATATTAAGTTTTGGCATTGCCAAGGTCATGTCCTTATATCTTTTGGCCTCATAGTCAGAATTTTCTTCTTTTAAAAACCGATCCAAAAGTTGGATAAATCCTTGGGTGTCTTGAGGTGGATTTTTAAATTCAATGAGCCATTCATGCCCCCCTTTTTGATTGGTCCCCATAAAAATTGGGCCTGCGGTATAGTCCACAATGTCGAGATTCATCATCTTGGCAGCCTTGCTCAATGCCATTTCTGCATTTTCAATCATCAATTCTTCCCCAAACACATTGATGTGATTTTTTGTCCTGCCTGTAATTTGAATCCGATATGGATTCAAACAGGTAAATTTTACGGTATCCCCAATTTTGTAGCGCCATAACCCAGCATTGGTACTGATAACCATAGCATAATTTTTTTCCAATTCTATTTGACTTAGTGGGAGGATGACTTCAGTTTCATCTCTATGCGACTGATCCATCGGAATAAATTCATAGTAAATGCCGTAATCCAGCATCAACAACAGCTCATTGGAGTCATTGCGGTCTTGCATTCCAAAAAACCCCTCAGAGGCATTGTAAATCTCAAAAAAGTTAATTGTAGTGCCTTGAAATAATTTTTTAAACTGTTCTCTGTAGGGATGAAAACTGACGCCTCCGTGGAAGTAAACCTCTATCATTGGCCAAACCTCGGTAATGCTTGCTTTTTGTGTTTTTTTCAAAACATTTTGCAGTAAGACCAACATCCAGGAGGGAACACCGGCCAGACTGGTGACTTTTTCCCCCAAGGTTTCTTTCATGATGGCCTCCATTTTGGCTTCCCATTCGGACATTAAAGATACTTTTTGACTGGGTGTACTGCCCAATTCTGCCCAAAAGGGAAGGTTGTCTATAATGATGGCCGACAAATCCCCAAAATAAGTGGCTGTATTTTGATACAATTCACTGCTGCCACCCAGACGCAAACATTTTCCAGCCAAGATTTGTGCTTCCTCATTGTTATTGTAATAAATCGAAAGCATATCTTTCCCGGCTTTGTAATGACAATCCTCCAATGATTCATTGCTGATGGGAATGAATTTGCTTTTGGCATTGGTGGTTCCACTTGATTTGGCAAACCATTTGATCGGGGTGGGCCAAAAGATATTCTGCTCGCCTATTCTACAACGTTCAATTTGATCTACTATATCTTCATAGCCGACTATGGGCACTCGATTTTTAAAATCATCGTAGTGTTTGATTGATCCAAAATCGTTTGATATTCCCACTTCTGTTTTTCTGGCACTGTTGAGAAGGCCATGCAACAATTCCTGTTGTACTTCATTGGGATACTTCATAAACAATTCCATTTGATGAATTCGTTTTTTGAGAAACCAAGAAGCTACGGAATTGAAAAGGGGAATTGGCATAAGAATATATGTATCTTTAAAGACAAAAATATAAACTTTCATTAACAAATGTTTGAAGGGGTACTAAAGAAAATGATTACGGAGATGGGTAGTCCCATTCGCTATTATCTCAATTTGGAAAATGATTTTTTGGAGATGAACCAATTTTTGGATGAAACCCTGAGCATTTACTTTGCAGGGACGCAATGTCTGAATTGTCATGCTTCAAACCCCATTTTCAGGCAAGGTTTCTGTAAAAATTGTTTTTTTGAAACGCCTTTGACTGGAGATTGGGTGATGCGTCCTGAGTTGAGTAGAGCGCATTTGAACGAGGAGGATCGTGATCTAGAATATGAAAAAAAAGTGCAACTGCAACCGCATTGGGTTTATTTGGCTGTGAGCAGTCACCTCAAAGTGGGGGTCACCCGAAAAAGTCAAATCCCAACCCGATGGATCGACCAAGGTGCGCATCAAGCTGTTGGGATTTTGGAGGTTCCTAACCGCTACTTGGCGGGAGTGGGCGAAGTAGCTTTAAAAGAACATTTTTCTGACAAAACCAATTGGCGTAAGATGTTGCAAAACGAGCACGAGGAGGTCGATTGGGACAATGCAATCAATACTGCCATTGACCACCTTCCCAAAGACCTAAAACCCTATCTGATCCCGGAGAACGAAGCTTCCGAGTTACAATTCCCAGTTTTACAATACCCCGAAAAGGTGAAAAGCTTAAATCTTGAAAAAGAAAACAGCTATACTGGAGTATTAAAGGGCATCAAAGGACAATATTTGCTTTTTGAAGATCACACAGTTTATAACATAAGATCCAATGAAGGTACTGTTGTGAAAATATCTATGGGTTAATTTGACCGGATAAAGTCCAGAATAAATTTGTATTCTTTTTCGTTGAATCCATGGTCCCCGTCATTTCCTATAACTTTGGCTCCCTGTTTTTGTAAGAAGTTGATTTCAGATGGTTGCATCGGGCCCACCACTCGATCTTGAAAGCGGTGTAAATAGATTAGTTTTGAAAGCTTTGTCTCTGAAAGCAACCTACTGTATCGAGGCTCCCCTACATTTCCCATAAGTGCCGTCGTGGCCCACAATCTTTTCTCCGAAATGTATTTTGTCTTTTCTATGCGTTGAGGTTTTTCTTCTCTAAATTCAAAATAGCCATAGTATTTGTCTTTAAATAGCTTCCAAAATTCCTCTTCCATGTCTAATCTTCCATTCATTAGGGCATATAGGTCGGCCTTTACTCCCGCTGCAGCAATGGCTCTTAAACCCAAAAAAGATCCAAATGAAACTCCAAAAACCACCACGTGTTTTCCGTCTTCCTTAAAATGATCAATTGTTCGGTTGAGTATTTCTTCGGAAAGATCATTGAGTTGGTTGGCTTGCTCTTTGGAGATATAAAATTGATCTAAAACGGAGGGGTCTTTGGTTTGTGACTGATGCACCATGGCGATATTGTAAGGGAAAAAATCCAGCAAGTTTGAGACCTTTTCTTTTGAGACCAGTTCAGGAGAAGGGCCTCCCTGAGAAATCAAAAGAATGGTATCATTGTCAGCTACTTTTTTATAAAATTCAAAATCATTTTGGTAAACCGGTTGATACACCAATTGAAAGTCTTTATTGCAACCCGCCAAGACTACAACAACCGTAAATAGCAGTAATTTTTTAAAGAAAATTTGGAGCATGTGTATTGAATTTATTTAAAGGCATACGAGTGAGCAGGAAAGAAAATCCCTATAATCTCATTGGGGACTTCCTGATTTTCATTTTTAAAGTTGTTTTTTAGATTTCCGGGAGGAACACTAAAGACCAAATTCAAAAAATCATCATTATTTTGATTTCCATTGGCTTGGGTATCCCAGTCCCGGAAAAAATAATCGACCTCCTGTGGGATTTGAAACACATAGGAGGTAATGAGAGGTTCTCCAGGCAGATGTGAATATCCAACGTATTCTATTAATGGGTTCAGATTTCTGTAATTTCTGTCATAGTATTTTTCCGACAGTAGGGCGTCCATTAGGTCTATCCCTCCTCGAAGGGATTCCAAACTTATGAAGTAGCTGTGGAGCTCAGAGGGATCTTCCACGGATATTTCCCATTCCTTATAATCATCAGATGTTAGCCCGATTTCATTAACAGATATGTTCGGAGGCTGTGGTGGGAGTTTCAAGGTCGTACTTTGATATGTTTTTTGACCCAAGTTTACTTGTAAGGCGTATTGAAACCCTGTTTTAGCGATCAGTGGTGTCACAGTTTCGTAATGATTCTCTCCAAGAAATAAGGGATATTCCAAAACTTTGCCATCTAAATCCGTGATGATGAGTTTGACATTAGCGTTGGTAACAAGTTCATGGTCTCTTTGGGTTTCATTGATGCTTACAGATTTTAAAATATCCACTTTGACTCTTTCTCCATGAGTTCCGATATAGCCTAAGATTAAGATTTTACTTTCGTTAAAAATATCAAATTCGGGTACGTCGGTGATACAACTGAGACAACACACCCCTGTAACAATAACCATTTTCCACTTTGAAATTAAAGTCCAATATTTAGTGCTGCCTTTTGCCATATTTTTAAAATTTAACATTGTAAGAGAATGTAGGGACAACCGTACCAAAAACCGACAATTGTTTAAGTTGATAACGGTTGTTTTCTGAGTGACTATTTTCGGAATTGAGGAAATAAGAAAAAGGATTTTTTCTCGCATATACATTGAGTATGCTAATGACCCATTGCCCTCGGATTTTTTTGGTTTTTTTTGGATTTCCGTTGATGACCATCGAAAGATCCAAACGGTGATAGTCTGGCAACCGGAATCCATTTCTTTTGGCATAAAGAATAAGGTTATTGATCCTTCCTGTTGGTAAAGTAATAGGAATCACGTTTTTTCTGATCGGATTTTCTCTAATTTGAGTTTGATAAAGTCTGAGTACCAATTCAATTTCAAGTCCAAACAAATGGGCGGTATTATATAGTGGGGCTTCGTCTACCAAAATCAAGTTCTGATCTACTTTACCCCCCCCTGACATTGAATCCAGTCGTTCCATCACCTACACTGTTTACCCCTGCAGTAGAGAGCAGCATTTGCTGGATGTCTGGTTCTGCAAAAATGACGGGGACACGGGTCATTTGCTCCGCGGTGATGGTGTGAGAAATTTCTGATACCCCCCCCAAGAGACTTTCATTGGCGGTAACAGTTACCTCATCCAAATTTGTTTGACCAGGCTTTAGATTGATTTTCAGTAGGGATGAATTTTCTTGGCTGATATCAAGGGTGGTATTTTGATAACCCAAATAGGAAACAATGACAGAAGAAGTTCCTTTGGGAAGGGTCAAAGAAAAAAAGCCATAGGCATTGGTAGTGGTGAAATGTGTTTTTGTTGAGTCATATATATTGGCTGCAATCAGGACTTCACCACTTTGCTCATCAAAAACATGGCCACTTACGATCAGTTCTTCCGACGTATTTTGACCAGAAAGAGGAAGACTAAAAAAAAACATTAGGGCGAATAACCTAAGTATTGAGGAAGTGTTGGTCATTGATTTGGTATTTGGGACAAAACAATTTACAACAATTTAAAAATAACCCAGTCAGGCTTCTAATGGAGGCTAATTTGCGGTTTTTGTGGATTGACTCAAGAGCTGATTCATCGTTTTTAGCTCCTCAGGTTTGAGATACCGCCACTTTCCGACCTTTACATCCAGTTTTACATTCATGATACGAACTCTTTTGAGTTCGGTCACCCGATAGTCCAAGTACTCGCACATTCTGCGGATCTGTCGATTCAGGCCTTGGGTTAAAATAATTCTGAATTGGTTTTTGTGGGTTTGTTTTACAAAGCACTTTTTGGTAACGGTATCCAATATGGGAACCCCATTCGCCATTTTATTAACAAAATCTTTGGTGATGGGTTTGTTGACTGTAACAATATATTCTTTTTCGTGATTGTTCCGTGCCCGAAGAATCTTGTTAACAATATCTCCGTCATTGGTCAAGAAAATGAGGCCTTCACTGGGTTTATCCAACCTACCGATGGGAAAAATTCTTTTAGGATAATTGATATAATCAATGATGTTGTCTTTTTCCACTCGCGTATCGGTAGTGCAAACGATGCCTTTGGGTTTGTTAAAGGCCAGATAAACGTTTTTATTTTGAGAGGAATTGAGCACGACTCCGTTTACAGTGATTTTGTCCTCCGGACTAACTTTAACACCCATTTTCGCTCTTTTTCCATTGACCAATACCCTACCAGCAGCAACCAATTTATCGGCTTCCCTTCGAGAACAGTAGCCTATTTCGCTTAGGTATTTATTAATGCGGGTTAGGTCGTTTTGTTCCATATTTATAACTTGATTTCCTCCCCGACTTTCAAATCAAATTTTTTTCTGAACATCCAAACGAATAAATAGAGGAGTGGGGTGTCCAATGCAGCCACGATTACTTTAAAAACAAATCCAGATAAGACCAGTCCAAAAAACAAATTCCATGGTAAAATTCCAAAAAGAGATAGCAACAATACGACAGAAAAGGTGTCCAAAAACTGAGAGGCAAAAGTAGAAAAGTTGTTGCGCAACCAGAGCATTTTTCCTTGGGTCAATTTTTTCCAAAAGTGATAAATTCTGATGTCGACAAACTGTGCGAGCAGATAGGCAATCATGGAGGCCAAAACCGCCAATGGGGATAGGGAAAATACTTGCGTAAAAGTCGCATCATCAACGGGAGAGCTTTCCATGGCTGGAACAGCGTCGGCCATTAGTAATATTCCCATGGAAAAGAATGAGGCAAATATTCCAGCGGTCACCACTCTGTTGGCAGATTTTTTTCCATAGATTTTAGATATTAAATCTGTGATTAGAAAAGTAAGCGGGTAGGGTAAAATTCCCACCGAGAGCTCAAACAATCGACTACCAAATATTTCACCCTCGAAGGGATACCAGTAGAAAAATTTTTGAAAAATAAGGTTTGACACCACCAATGAGGTAATGAATAAAGCAGCGAGATACAAATATATCTTGGCAGCTAAGGGCCCTTGTGATGGTTTCATTTATTCCATTTTTATCGAATAGGGAATTCTGGTTTGGATTCCCTCCAACTGGCTAAGTTCGATAAATTCAGAGGCGTATTTTTCTATGGGGTTTTGGAAATATTTCGTTTTGACTTTGGTGAAGGCATCCAAAAACATGCGTTCAAACTCATCTTCGTATTTGGGGTAAGTGACCAGGTTGTATTGCTCTAAGTTGGCGAGTTTTGCTGCTGCTGAAATGGCTTCTTGCAAGCCTCCAAGGGCATCTACCAATCCAACTGAAATGGCATCTTTTCCCGACCAGACACGACCTTGGGCGATTTCCTCAACGACTTCCATGTCGAGGGATCTTCCTTCTGCTACTCGAGACTTGAACGTATGATATACTTTTTCTATTGCGTTTATGGTGCTTTTTTCAAATCCCCTGCCCATGGGTTCAAAGACACTGTATCCAATAGCATTTTCGTGGGTGCTTACCTGCTCCGCATTGATTCCAATTTTATCGGCCATACCGCTGATGTTTGGAAAAGCAGCAAGAACTCCAATGGATCCTGTGATGGTCATGGGGTCGGCAAAAATTCTATCGGCCAAGCAGGCGATATAATACCCTCCGGAGGCAGCAACGTTACCCATTGATACGACTAAAGTTTTTTTACCTTTTAGGGTTCTGGAGGCGTTGAGTATGATTTCCGAGGTCAAAGCATCCCCGCCAGGAGAGTCGATCCGCAAAACCACTGCTTGGATCATATCACTGTCCAAAATTTCCTGAAAAGCATTGTTGATGGCTTCTTTTCCAATAATGTCCTCACTGCCTTCGGTATAAAGGATGGGACCTTGAGCATAAACCACTGCGATTCGGTCGGAGATTTCCTTGTCGTACTCTTGAATACGAACATCCATTTTTTTATAATTGGTGGTATTGATATCTTCTTTTTGATCAATTGCAAGCGCTGCTTTGATTTTGTCTTCAAAATCGGCTTCATAAACCACTCCATCGATAACACCTTGGGCGAGCGCCTCCTCTGCATCACCAATGATCAGATCATCGGCCAATGCATCAAGGGTTTCGGCTGCAATGCCCCTGCTTTCCGCAACCTCGTCGCGAAGGGTAGTCCAAACGGCATCCAACAATCCTTGGATTTGAGTCCGATTTTCCTCACTCATATGATCTTGCAAATAAGGCTCTACAGCACTTTTGTATTTCCCGTGGCGAATCACCTCCATTTTAACGCCGTATTGGTTTTGGAAATCTTCGTAATACAACACTTCTGAGGAGAGGCCTTTGAGTTCCATTACCCCCATGGGATTCATAAACACGCTATCCGCGACAGAGCTCAAATAATAGCCCTTTTGAGACATATAATCTGCATAAGCATAGATGAACTTGCCACTGGTTTTAAAGTCTTTTAGGGCATTCCTAATTTCCCGAGCTTGTGCCCAACCAGAGTTGATCAGGCCTGAATGCATTTTTATCCCTTTGATTTTATCTTCTTTTTTGGCCTTGTTGATGCTACCGAGAATTTTGTCAAGCCCTGCTACGCCAGCGCCAAAATCTGAAAAACTTTCAAAGGGATTGAAATCGGGGCTTCGGTCCATGATATTAGTGTCGAGATCCAACTCCAACACACTGTTTTCTTTAATCCAAGTTCCTTCTTTTTTTTCAAAATTAACAGAGGTAGCAATGGCAGCAATACCCATAAAAAAGAAGAGGGTAACCAGTCCCAATGCAACAAAGGATCCCAATAAGGAAGCCAGAAAGCTTTTAAAAAATTTCATTGTAGCTGATTTTGATTTCAAAGATAGGGTTTGTTGAATTGTTTTACGAAATTTAGCTGGAATATTCAAAATGAACAAGGCATACATTTCACTGGGATCCAACGAGGGTCAAAAGCTTGAAAACCTTCAACAAGCAGTACTTAAAGTCCAAAAAGAAATTGGAATTCTTACGGAGCTGTCTTCCCTATATCAAACCCCAGCTTGGGGATTTGAGGGGCCAGATTTTCTCAATGCTTGTATCGGGATAAAAACGAGGCATGCTCCCAATAAGGTGCTAGAAAAACTCCTTGGAATTGAAAGAGAAATGGGAAGGTTTAGGCATTCCCAATCGGGTTATAGCTCTCGAAACATTGATTTGGATTTACTTTTTTATAGCGATGAAGTTATTGAAAACGAGGCTTTGACTTTACCCCACCCAAGGTTGGAGTTGCGAAATTTTATTCTGCATCCTATGTCTGAAATCGCTCGTGATTTTATCCACCCCAGATTGGGGATGAACATGGTTGAATTGTCCACCCAATGTTTGGATACTTCCCAACCCATTCAGCTCCCCCTAGCCCAATGGTCTCCTGATCTTTTTACTGAGCACGAATTATTGGTTTTTGAAGGCAATATCGGTGTGGGAAAAACCGTACTTACGCAGAAAATAGGACAACATTACCATGTGCCACAATTGTTGGAAAATTTCAATCAAAACCCCTACTTAGAAAAATTTTACCAACAGCCTGAGCATTACGCCCTCGCTCTGGAAAGTTATTTTTTGGAAGATCGATTCCGGCAGTTTGGGGAATTTTATTCAGTTAAAGGGCCAAATAGAAAGGCAGTGACCGATCATTCCCTGTACCGATCTTTGATTTTTGCTAAAATCAACCTCAGCTCGGGTGATTTTAAAAATTTTAAAGAAAAATTTAAGCACTTATCAAGTGCATTTGATTTTCAACAGAAAGTCATTCTTCTGAATCGATCTTTGGAGGTTTTAATGGAACAGATCCAAAATAGAGGCAGGATATATGAACAAAAAATAAGTTTGAATTACCTTAAAAGAATTGAAGATCGTTACGTAACATACATTCAAGAGGAAACCTCAGTTCCTTTCCATAAAATTGACTTGAAAGGTTTGGATTTTGTCAATGACGAAAGTGCTTATCAAATTGTACTACAACGCATCAAAGCATTTTAAATTTTTGATAGAAATCCCATATCACTACCCCTGAGGCAACGGAGATGTTTAGGGAGTGTTTGGTGCCCTCCTGAGGAATTTCGATTACCCCATCACAGCGATCTACAACGGTTTGGGAGACCCCTTTGACTTCGTTTCCCAAGATCAAAGCGTATTTGGATTTTTTTGAGGGCTCAAAATCCATCAGTGAGCAACTGCTCTCCGTTTGTTCCACTGCAAAGACGCTGACTTTTTCATTTTGAAGTTGATTTACGACCTCAATTGCTTTGGGGTGATACTCCCAGTCAACCGATTCTGTAGCCCCGAGGGCGGTTTTGTGAATGTCTTTGTGAGGCGGTGTAGCGGTGATACCACAGAGGTAAATTTTTTCGATTAAAAACGCATCTGCTGTTCTGAAAACAGAACCGATATTATTGAGACTGCGAACATCGTCCAAGATCAAAATCAATGGTATTTTGGTTGCCTTTTTATACTCCGATACAGTTTTGCGATTCAGTTCGCTGATTTTCAATTTTCGCATGCAATAAAATTAGTAAATTAAGTGGGGTAAAGGCTTGTTAACAATTTTTTAAAACCGAATTCTTACAGGAGTTTTTTAATAATTACATTCGTAAAAACCCTATCTGTGGCCCGATCGATTAAGGAAACCCCTTTAATGAAACAATACAACCAGATCAAGGCAAAGTATCCGGATGCTTTGTTGTTGTTTCGCGTGGGGGATTTTTATGAGACATTTGGTGCTGATGCGGTGAGGGCTGCCAAGATTTTGGGAATCATTTTGACCAAAAGAGGAGCAGGGAGTACCAGCGAAACTGAGTTGGCTGGATTTCCACACCACTCGCTGAACACTTATTTGCCCAAACTGGTTCGGGCGGGTTGTAGGGTGGCCATATGTGATCAGTTGGAGGATCCCAAAATGACAAAAAAAATTGTCAAAAGAGGGGTCACGGAATTGGTTACTCCAGGTGTATCGCTCAATGACGAGGTTTTAGAGCAAAAAAAGAATAATTTCCTGGCGGCAGTTTATTTTGGTAAATCTAAAACTGGGGTTTCTTTTTTGGACATCTCCACTGGAGATTTTTGGGTTTCTGAGGGCAATACCCTTCAGATGGAGCAGTTGATACAGAATTTTGCTCCTGCTGAGGTTTTGGTGGCCAAACCCTCTAAAAAAACTTTTGCCGACCAGGTGGGGGGAGCTTTCAATGTTTTTTATCTGGAGGATTGGATTTTTGAAATCAGCTACGCCAAAGAACAATTGACCGCTCATTTTAAGACCCTTGGACTTAAAGGTTTTGGAATTGAAAATATGGAAATGGGCTTGGTAGCTGCTGGAGCCATTTTACACTACCTAAAAGAGGCACATCACAATCAAATTCCACACATCACCTCCATCAGGAGAATTCATGAGGAGGAATACGTTTGGATGGATCGTTTTACCATGCGGAATTTGGAGTTGTTTCAGTCTAACAGTCCCAATGGGGTTGCTTTGATCGATGTTTTGGATCAAACCCTAACCGCTATGGGAGGCAGAATGCTCAAACACGATTTGGCTTTTCCTGAAAGGCGATTGAGTGTCATAGAGGAGCGCTTGGATTTTGTTGCCGCTTTGGTTCAAGATACCGATGCCTACGACCATCTCTCCGCTCACCTCAATGCTATGGTAGATGTGGAAAGGATTGTTGCTAAAATAGCCACCCAAAAAATCAGTCCTCGCGCTTTGGTTCAATTGGGTAAATCTTTGGAAGAAATGGATCAGATCAAAAAATACCTATCTGATCACACCAGTGAAGTATTAAAGCAGCGTGCCGAAGGTTTTATAGAAAACAAAGCAATTATAAGTTTGATCCAATCCACTTTACAAGCGGATGCACCCGTTTTACTGACCAAAGGGGAAGTCATTGCCGATGGGGTAAACTCCGAGTTGGACGAACTGAGGGGGCTTTTGCGTTCCGGTAAAGATCATTTGGATAAGATGCTGGAAAGGGAAAGCGAACGCACCCAAATCCCCTCCCTAAAAATTGCTTTTAATAATGTGTTTGGTTATTATATAGAGGTCAGAAATACCCATAAAGAAAAGGTGCCAGAGGAGTGGATCAGAAAACAAACCTTGGTCAGCGCAGAACGATACATTACGGAAGAGTTAAAGGAGTATGAGACCAAGATATTGGGGGCAGAGGAAAAGATCAAATCCATTGAAAGCCGATTGTATATGGATTTGTTGACAGTCTTACAAAGCCATATTGAGCCCTTGAAAGTCAATGCCCGTCGGGTGGCACGATTGGATGTATTGTGGTGTTTTTCCGCCTTGGCCATCAAGCACAATTATACCCGACCAGAATTTTCGGACCAAACCATTTTGGAAGTCAAATCGGGGAGACACCCTGTGATTGAACATCAATTGCCTGCTGGAACTCCTTTTATTGCCAACGATTTACTACTTGATCCTGAGACCCAACAAATCATTATGATCACAGGGCCAAATATGTCGGGTAAGTCGGCGATACTCCGACAAACGGCCTTGCTGGTTTTGATGGCACAAATGGGCAGTTTTGTTCCCGCTGCCTCCTTCAAAACGGGGGTGTTGGACAAGATCTTTACCCGTGTGGGGGCCAGCGATAATATCTCTATGGGAGAATCGACCTTTATGGTGGAAATGAACGAAACGGCCTCGATCTTGAATAATATTACCGAGAACAGTTTGGTGTTGTTGGATGAAATCGGCAGGGGCACCAGCACGTATGATGGGATTTCCATTGCTTGGGCAATTGCGGAATTTTTACATGAACACCCCTCCAAAGCCAAGGTTTTATTTGCGACCCACTACCATGAGTTGAACGAAATGACCCATGACTTTCCTCGGATCAAGAACTTTAACGTATCGGTAAAGGAGTTGGAGGATAAAGTTTTGTTTTTACGAAAATTGGTTCCCGGCGGGAGTGCTCATAGTTTTGGAATACATGTGGCCAAGATGGCAGGTATGCCCGAATTTGTGGTCCGGAGAGCGAGTCAGAAACTCAAAGGATTGGAAAAATCGCATACCGTGGAAACCAATGCCGAAAGTTTGAAAGTGGGTAAAGACGAGATGCAATTGAGTTTTTTCAATCTGGATGACCCACTACTGGAAACCCTTCGAGATGAAATCAAAGATTTGGACATTGATACCCTCACCCCTGTAGAGGCTTTGATGAAGCTCAATGAAATCAAAAGACAATTAAAATAGGCCTTAAGTTTCCGATCTTCTCATACGTTCCATTTCTTTTTCAACGGAAAAAACACCTCCCGATTTGATGCTGATGTAGTGAGAGAGAATTCCTACACCCCAGCCTAGGGCCGCAAAATAAGCCCAGTTGAGGTGGCCATTATCCAGGTAATCAATTCCAAAAAGCCCTGATATGACAAGGACATAGGTGAACAGGTGACGTTTAAAACTTACAATTTCTTCGGCTTTAGCGCGTAATTCTTTTTCTGTCATGGTTATAAGATTTTGTATAGGATTCAGAAAGTTAAAAAAAATTTAGAGTAGAAATGTACGATTTTACTATTTTTGCTGTCCACTCATGGTGGGGCCTATTATTTTAAACAATCCGCCACAGGCGGATGAGGTTCACTCAGAGTTTTTGAAATAGTAATGCGAAAGTAGCTCAGGGGTAGAGTATCATCCGCCACAGGCGGATGAGGATCACTCAGAGTTTTTGAAATAGTAATGCGAAAGTAGCTCAGGGGTAGAGCATCACCTTGCCAAGGTGAGGGTCGCGGGTTCAAATCCCGTC
>JAQCBK010000045.1 GCA_027621505.1 Bacteroidota bacterium
CCTTTAAATCAGTTTCTTACTAACTATATTTATTAATGACAAATCAATCCCATCCAATGGTTTTAAAATAAAACGCCCTTTTTATTTTTATATTTTTTACAATCATACCCTATAATGTGATAAAATTTAACAAAAGGTTATATTGCTTATTTGACCCGTTATTTTTGCCCCGTTATGATCAAAGCCCATATTCGAAAGGCCGAAAAATCCGATGCTGCGTCCATTTTATTTTTGATTCGTGAGTTAGCGATTTTTGAAAAGGAGCCACAGGCGGTTATCGTTACACAGGCTCAAATTGAAAGAGATGGTTTTGGAGACCGTCCTTTGTTTGAATGTTTTGTTGCCGAGGTGGCCGATCAAGTGGTGGGAATGGCCCTCTACTACCCGCGTTATTCGACTTGGAAAGGCCCTACTTTTCACTTGGAGGATTTGATCGTAACAGAGCCGATGAAGGGCAAGGGCATTGGTACCCAATTGTACAACGCTTTTATAGAGCATGCCCATCAGCTTGGGGTAGAGCGGGTCGAATGGGCCGTTTTGGATTGGAACCTTCCGGCCATTGAGTTTTATCAAAAAAGTGGTGCTACTGTTTTGGACGATTGGAGAACCGTCCAAATGGACAAAAAAAGCATCGAACACTATATTGCAAAGATCAATTCGGTAAAATGAAAGTATTTAAGTTTGGAGGTGCCTCTGTCAAAGATGCCGCAGGGGTCAAAAACGTAGTAAACGTATTACAACATACCGGTTTTCAAGACACCCTGATTGTGGTGTCGGCCATGGGCAAAACCACCAATGCCCTGGAGCAAGTGGTACATTCTTTTTTTGAAAACAAAGATAAGTTTCCCCATGACCTCCAAATGGTTAGGGAAAATCACCAGCGCATCATTGGGGATTTGTTCCATTCGGAGAGTAATGAGATCACCAATAAAGTGGATGCGTTTTTTGATGGGATTTTGGATTTTCTAAACGCCAATGATGCTGAGGAATACAGTGTGGTTTACGATCAAGTGGTCAGTGTGGGGGAGTTGGTTTCCACGACCATCATTAGTGATTATATGCAATATCAAGGCATGGAAAACCATTGGTTGGATGCCCGCGAGTGCATCAAAACGGATGCCTATTTCCGGGATGCCAATTTGTACTGGACCGAAACCGAGGCTGCAGTTCAGGCGGCAGTTGCTGGAAAAAGCACTTTGATCTCTCAAGGTTTTATTGGCAGTGCGCCCAATGGCATGACCACCACCCTAGGTCGGGAGGGATCCGATTACAGTGCCGCCATTTTTGCCTATGTCCTGGAGGCCGAATCGGTGACCATTTGGAAAGATGTTCCAGGGGTATTGAATGGTGATCCCAGAAAGTTTAGCGATACGGTGTTGTTGCATCAAATCTCCTATCGCGAGGCCATTGAATTGGCTTTTTACGGTGCATCGGTCATTCACCCAAAAACCTTACAGCCTCTCCAACGCAAGGAAATCCCCCTTTATGTAAAATCCTTCGAAAACCCCGAGGATCCTGGTACTGCCGTATCCAAGGGAAAAAGCCTTGATCCACTGGTACCCTGTTATATTGTTAAAAATGATCAAACCCTATTGAAGTTGTCCTCTAAGGATTTTTCTTTTATCGTAGAGGAAAACATCAGTGAGATTTTTGCACTCTTGCATCATTTCCAAATGCGGGTGGAGATGATCCAAAACTCGGCCATTAGTTTTTCTATATGTATCTATAATAAATACAATAAGTTAGCCCCTTTATTGGAGGCCCTTAAAACCAAGTTTAAAGTCCAGGTTGAAGAAGGTGTTTCGCTCTATACCATTCGTCATTTTGACAAGCCTGCTATCAACTTTATTAAAAATAAGGTGGGTATAATTCTTTTGGAACAAAGAACCCTCCATATGGCTCAGTTTGTGGTCAAGGAGCAAGACTAAAAAAAGAGTTTTTTTACCTTCTCAACGATAGTGGTGGCGAGTTTTAGATGACTTTCACGGGTCCATCCAGCAACATGCGGAGTGAGCAGTACGTGGTCGGCCTCCATTAAATATTGTAGTGCAGGTGGCAATTTCCCTCCCTTAAAGATGGAGGAGAATGATTGGGTTTCGTATTCCAATACATCCAATCCGGCGGCCATGATTTTTCGGGATTTTAATCCAGCGACCAAGTCTTCTGTAACTACTGCCGACCCTCTGGCGGTATTCAACAGCCAAAAGGGGTGGGCCATATTTGCAATGAATGTTTTATCGATCATGCCACGGGTCAGCTCGGTTTGTGGGGTATGGAGACTGATGATTTCACATTCGGCTTGAAGGGTTTTCCAATCCACTTGTCGGGCGTATTCATCCCCCATATTTTCCAAAATATCGTAACAGAGGGTATTGACAGTAAAACCCGAGATTTTTTTGGCAAAGCTTTTTCCGGTGTTTCCATAACCGATGATGCCCACGGTTCTACCAGAGAGTTCCCAACCTCGGTGGCCCTCCCGATCCCATTGACCAGATTGAATGGAGGCATGAGCTGCTTTGAGTCGGTTCATCAGGGACAACAGCATTCCCAGGGCGTGTTCTCCCACCGCATTTCGATTGCCCTCGGGCGCATTGATCAGGTGAATGTTCCGGGAGGCTACGGCTTTAACATCTATATTTTCGAGTCCTGCTCCCACACGACCAATGAATTTGAGTTTTTTGGCTTGGGCCAAAAAAGCTTCGTCTATGGGGTATTTGCTCCGGATGACCAGCCCGTCGTATTGATCTAATTTGGCCATGATTTCATCGAGTGAATCGGTATATGCTCCATCGTTTTGAAATCCCAAGGCTTGCAGTCCCTCGATCAGGGCAGGGTGGTTTTCCTCAAGGTGTAAAACTTTCATGTACTGCGATTAAAATCCCAAAAAGATTTTGGCCATATAAAAGAAAAGGAAAATCCCAAAGATGTCATTGGCAGTGGTGATGAAAGGGCCAGTGGCGATGGCCGGGTCAATCCCTCTCTTGTTGAGGATGATGGGAACAAAGGTGCCGATCAGGGCGGCGATGATGATCACACCCATCATGGAACCAGCGATGGTGAGGCTGATCGTGAGGTCTTGTTGGATGATAAAACCAAAAAGAATAAGGATGAGGGACAGGGCCAAACCATTGATCAGGCTCAATCCTATTTCTTTAAAAAGTAGATTCACTAGTGATCCTTTGACTACATTATTGGCCAGACCTTGTACGATAATGGCGGAGGATTGCACCCCCACATTTCCAGCCATGGCTGCAATGAGTGGGGTATAGAAAAACAAGCTTCTGAGTTCGGGCAGTTCCATCACTTGCTCAAAATCTTGTAGGATAAACACACTGCCCAGACCGCCCAGGAGTCCGAGAAAGAGCCACGGCAAGCGGGCTTTGGTGAGTTCGAAAATACCATCATCGGCTTCAACATCATTGGAAATACCAGCCGCTAATTGGTAGTCTTTTTCGGCTTCTTCCTTGATCAAATCCAGGATATCGTCAATGGTGATGCGCCCCATGAGTTGTTTTTTGTGGTTGACCACAGGGATGGCTTCCAAGTCGTATTTGGACATGATATTGGCCACTTCCTCTCCGGGTTGATCCACCGTTACATAATCCACCTTGGGAATGTAGATGTCTTTGACAATGGCCCTAGAATTGGCAGTGATGAGGTCTTTGAGAGAAAGACGCCCTTTGAGTACATTGTTTTCGTTGACCACATAAATGGAATGCACTCGGGTGACTTCGTCAGCTTGCTCCCGCATGGCATTGAGGCATTTGAGTACGCTGAGTCCTTCTTCTACTTTCACCAGTTCCTTAGCCATGAGTCCACCAGCCGTATTTTCATCATATTTTAGTAGTTCTCGAATGTCCTTAACATGCCCTGAGTCTGAGATTTGTGACATGACACGTTCCTGCCGTTCCTCAGGGAGCTCGCTGATGAGGTCGGCGGCATCGTCTGTGTCCAACAATTCAATTTCCTCAGCAATTTCTTTGGCGGAGAGGTTTTCTAAAATACCCACTCGGATATCTTCATCTACTTCGGCCAAAGCATCGGCTGTTTTCTCACTGTCCAGTAGTTTGACGAGATAGGTGGCTTGGGGGGTGGACAATTCATGAATGATCTCCGCTATATCAGCATAGTGAAGGTCTTTGAGGGTTTTTTGCAGTTTTTTGTCTGCCCCATTTTCGATCAACTCCTCAATGGTCTTTATTCCTTTCTTGTCGATTTCAAATTTTGGCATTTCCCACTTTTTTGGTCAGTTCGATGAATGCTGCAGCCGAAAGTTTTTCTGGTCGCAGGTCAAAGATACTATCTTCTAAAATATCTTTTGGGATATTCAAACTTTTAAGACTGTTTCTCAGGGTCTTTCTACGCTGTTGAAAAGCAGTTTTTACCACTTGGAAGAGTAATTTTTCGTCAAAATCAATGGTCAGATCGGTTTTCTTTTTGAGAGAGATCACCCCAGAATCTACTTTGGGTGGGGGCGTAAACACCCCAGGGGGAACATGGAAATGATATTGGGTATGGTAATAGGTTTGACATAATACAGATAGGATTCCATAGGCCTTGGTGCCGGGTTTTTCGCAGATTCTTTGCGCCACTTCTTTTTGAAACATGCCTGTAAAAAAGGGGATGGTTTTTCGGTGTTCTAGTGCTTTGAATAGGATCTGACTGGAGATATTATAGGGGAAATTACCGATGATGGCAAATTCGTTTTGACCGAAAACAGGAGAAAGCTCCATTTTAAGGAAGTCCTTATGGAGGATTTTTTCTTTGATCTCTGGGAATTTTTGGCTGAGGTAGGTAATGGATTCAGTATCAATTTCAACCAACTTTAGCTGCTTGGCTTTGGGGATCAGAAATTGGGTCAGTACGCCCATACCGGGACCAATTTCCATTACATGCTCACAATATTGATCCTGGAGTAAGTCCGCAATTTTTTGAGCGATGTTAAGGTCATTTAGAAAATGTTGTCCTAATTTTTTTTTAGGATGTACAGCTTTCATTGGTATTCTTTTTAAACATATAATGGGTTGCTGTCACAGCAGAGGCCATTATAAATAATTATGGATCAATCGATGGTTTCAAAACCAGTATAGGGGATCAATGCTTTTGGGATTTTGATGCCATTGGGGGTTTGATGATTTTCCAGCAGTCCAGCCACCACCCTAGGCAGGGCCAAGGCACTTCCGTTTAAGGTATGAACGTCTTGTTTTTTTCCATTTTTATCTTTGTAACGCAATTGTAACCGTTCGGATTGAAAGCTATTGAAGGTAGAGACCGAGCTGATTTCTAACCATTTTTTTTGAGCGGTAGAATACACCTCAAAATCGAAGGTCAAAGCAGCGGTAAAACCAAGGTCGCCTCCGCATAGCTTGAGGATGCGGTAGGGCAATTCCAATGCTTGGAGTATTTCTTTTACATGCTCAACCATCAGATCCAGGGCAGCTCTAGAGTTTTGAGGTTCTTCGAGTCGAACGATTTCTACTTTGTCAAATTGATGCAGTCGATTAAGCCCTCTAACATTGGCTCCATAACTCCCTGCCTCCCTGCGAAAACAAGGGGTATAGCCGGTCAGGCAAATGGGTAGATCTTTGGCCTCTAGGAGTTGGTTTCTAAAAAGGTTGGTCAGCGGTACCTCAGCCGTAGGGATCAGGTAGAGGTTGTCTTCTTGAATGTGATACATTTGCCCTTCTTTGTCAGGCAATTGACCAGTGCCAAAGCCTGAATCTTCGTTTACCAAATGGGGCACTTGAAACTCGGTGTAACCGGCCGCCGTGTTTTTATCTAAAAAAAACTGAATGAGCGCCCTTTGGAGTTTGGCGCCTTTGCCTTTGTATACTGGAAACCCTGCTCCAGTAATTTTGCTGCCCAAGTCAAAATCGATGAGATCGTATTGGGCTGCCAGTTCCCAATGGGGGAGGGCATTGGCGTCGAGATCAGGGACGCTTCCTGCGCTGAATATTTCTTCGTTGTCTTTTTCGGAATTACCAGAGGGAACGCTTTCGTCGGGAACATTTGGGATTTGAGTGCGTAACGAGAATAATTTAGCTTCCGTGTTTTGTAGCCTTTCTTGAAGGGACTTGGAATCAGCCTTAAGGGTTGCGGTTTCGTCTTTGAGCGCATTGGCCTTTTCTGTTTCTCCCGATTTGAACAAGCTACCAATCTCCTTAGCCAACAGATTGCTTTTGGAGAGGGTTTCATCCAGTTGCGACTGAAGTGACCGTCTTTGTTGATCTACTTCTAATAATTCGTCAATAATTTCGGGTTGGGGAAAATTTCTTCTGGCCAATCCCTGCTTTATTTTATCGGGTTGTTCTCTCAGGTATGCAAGCGGTAACATGTGATTGAATTTTCGGTGTAAAGGTAGCAGAAACCAATCGATAAATAAGGATTTAACAATATTTTGGAATTAAAAGATGACAACTTTTTTGGTCCCTGTCAAGTTGGTTCTTAAGGGACTCTAAGGAATCAAATTTTTTTTCATCTCTTATTTTTTCCAATAGTTCAATGCTGATTTTTTGATCGTAGAGATCCCCTTGGAATCCAAAAAAATGACTTTCAATTTGGGTTTGTTTTCCTGAAACGGTTGGTCTTTTTCCAATGTTCATCATCCCAAAATATTCCTTTCCTTGAAGCTTAGACCGCAGGAGGTAAACTCCGTTTTGAGGGAGGAGTTTATACTCTTCTTGAATGTTTAAATTGGCGGTAGGGTAACCAATTTTCCTTCCGATCCTGTCTCCTTTTACGACAATCCCACTCAAGGAAAAGGGCCTGCCCAAATACTTATTGGCTGTCATGATCTCACCAGTTTGTATGGCATTTCTCACCTTTGTGGAACTTACGGCAATAGATTCAATATCTTGGGCGGGGATTTTTTCAACCGAAAAGTTATAATCCAATCCAAATTGTTTTAAATCTTCGACTGTGGCTTCCCTGTTTCTGCCAAAGCGATGGTCGTAGCCAATGATGAGTTTTGAAATTTTGAGTCCATTGACCAAAACCTCTCGGGTATATTCCAAAGCGGTCATCCTGGAGAAATCGAGAGTAAAGGGTTGAACAATCAAAACCTCTACCCCGAGCTGGTTTAAAATTTTCTTCTTTTCCTCAAGGGTATCAATCATTTTGATGTTGCTGTCTTTTTGTAAAACCATCCTCGGATGAGGAAAAAAGGTAAGTACAAGGGCGCATAAGCCCTTTTTCTTTGCCTCTGATACGAGATTTTTTATGATTTTTTGGTGTCCTATATGAACCCCATCGAAAGTCCCAATGGTCAGAATACTGGGTATTTTGGGGGTATAGTTTTTAATTTTATGGATGACCTCCATTGATAATCTCAATATTTGTTAAAAGTACGTCTAAAATACTTCATCATTAATATTGTTTTTTTAAATTCAAATAAAATTAGAAATCTAGTTTGAACTTTTTCGCTGAGGGCATTTGTTTTTTTTCTGTTGGTTGGCCTAAAAGCAAGTGCTCAGCAATTCTGGTCGCTCGCACCGGAGTCTTCCATAGGTCGCTTGCCATTATCAGATCAAGAGGGAAGGCTTTATTTGGATCTAAATATTGATGCATTTAATGTGCAGACTTATTCAAGATCCACTATTGCCAGCCAAGCTGAGGAGGGTATCGAAATGATTTTGCCCAATGAATTTGGTAAGCAAGAAGTTTTTGAGCTTCAAAAAGTGGCGGTTTTGTCTCCCGAGCTTCAGTCCCAATACCCCTTGATCAGAACTTATGTGGGAAAGAGTAAAAAACGACCCGACATAAGGGTCAGGCTGTCCCATACGCCAATAGGCATCAATGCATGGATGAGATATCCAAATGGGGAAAGTCGATTTCTTCAACCCACAGGAGGGATTAAAAATCGATACATTTCCTATCTGCGCGGTGCTGAAAACAGTGCTACTGTAGATTTGATTTGCAACACGCCGCAAAAAGAAAATTGGCTAAAGGGAGCTGCTCCCAAAATCAGCAATAAAAGCGCACCTAGCACGAATGTGGGAGCTATTCGGACCTTTCGCTTGGCGATTTCTGCCACTGGAGGATATACTGGTTTTTGGGGGGATGATGATCCCAGCAACGGAACCAACACAGAGGATGCCCTGGCAGCTGTGGTCAGTACCATTAATAGGGTCAATGAAGTTTTTGAATCGGAATTTTCTATCCGTTTGGAGTTGGTTTCGGGAATTGATTTGATTTATGATAATGTAGATACTGACCCCTACAGTAATAATTTGAATCAGGAGGTACAGCAAAATTTAGACCAAAAACTTGGAGCTGAGAACTATGATATAGGACATTTGTTTGCCTACAAAAGAGATGGAGGAGATGGTAATGCTGGATCAATAGGAACTGTATGTCGGAATGGCATTAAAGGGGGGGCTTTTAGTGCACATCCTTTTCTTGGTACCAGCAACGATCCTTTTCTGAATGATCATTTTGACATCGATTATGTAGCCCATGAAATGGGACATCAGTTTGGGGCTTTTCACACCTTTTCGCACGTAAATGAATTCGAAGGATTCAATTCCGAACCAGGCAGCGGATCCACCATCATGAGCTATGCTGGTTTACAAGGCTTGGACAATGTACAACGCCATAGCGACCCTTATTTCCATTACTATAGCCTTCAAAATATCGAATCCTATTTGGAAAGATACAGTTGCTATACCACTACAACCAATGAAAATCAATCACCAGTTGTCGATGCAGGGCCAGATTGTATTTTACCCATCGGAACCGCCTACGAATTGAGCGCCACGGCAACCGATCCGGACGGTGATGCATTGTTTTATTGCTGGGAGCAGTTGGACAATGGTTTGGTGGATGCTTCCAATTTTGGGCCCTACAATCATTTGGGTGCCCAATCCAGATCTTTACCACCCACCAATCTCCCAAAGAGAACTATTCCAAAAATGGAAAGGACTTTGAAGGGAAGTTTGACGATGTCCAATCCCAGTATCAATTCGGCTTGGGAGACCGTTTCCTTGGTCGACAGGTCTTTGACCTGGGGGGTGACGGTAAGAGATCGCTATCTATCTGACCGAGAAGGTGAGGGAAGGATGGCCTCTGATGTAAAGGTGATCAAAGTCATTTCCGATGCAGGTCCCTTTGCCATTCAATCTCAAAATGAATCGGGTATCCATTGGCAGGCCGGCTCAAGGCAAACGCTATTGTGGGATGTGGCTCAAACCGATCAGCCTCCCATCAACACACAAAATGTTTCCATTTTATTATCCACCGATGGGGGTGCTATTTTTGACCATACGTTAGTCTCCTCCACCCCCAACGACGGAGAGGAGATCATCACAGTTCCGGGCGGGATTGGTTCTGACCGAGTTAGGATTAAAATCGTCCCCGATAATTCGATTTATTTTACAGTGAATACTCAAGACCTCACGATCAGTACTTCTCCTTTTGTTTTGACTTTCAACCACTATACAAAAGAGGCTTGTGAAGATGCACTTACTTTTACTTATAATTTTGAGACTTTTGATTCCATTGATGCTCCAGTACGTTTGAGCTTTAGTGATCTACCCTCGGGGCTTTCGGCTTCGTTTTCCAATGCAGCACTGAGCAGCACAGTGACATCGGAAACCATTACTCTTATGGGTCTTTCGGCGCTTCCTGCTCAAGAGTTGACGCTACAGCTTCGTGCCGATGGTGGTGAAACTACTCAATTGATCAATTTGGAAGTGCAAATCAGAACGGACAACTATGAAGGAATCCAACTGACTGCTCCGCTCTCTGAGGAAGGAGAACAAGATAGAACACTCAACTTGTCATGGACTGACCTGTCCAACGCCAGCCACTATAAGGTTGAGATCGCTGACGTTTCAGATTTTTCCAGTTTGACCTACAGTAAAACGACTGTAGGGCCATCCCTTGAAGTGGCAGGTTTGGATTTTTCGACCGAGTATTTTTGGCGGGTAAAACCCATCAATGAATGTGGGGAGGGTGACTATTCGGAGGTAGGACGTTTTCAAACCTTTTCAGTCAATTGTACTTCTTATAGTGCGTCCGAACTGCCGGTTCAGATTAGGGATGCCATTGAAAATTTACCTAGCACAACCTTTGTAAATATTGATGTTTTTGATCAAGCCGTAATACAAGATGTCAATGTGAACGTTTCTGTGGATCATTCTGAAATTGGAGATATTGCACTTTTTTTGGTGGCTCCTGACAATACCAAAGTAAAGTTAACTGAATATCTCGGTGGCAATGGAGATGATTATCAGCAAACGGTGTTTGATCAAGAGGCCTCTCAGTCCATCGTTTTTTCACTCCCTCCTTTTACCGGATCATTTCGTCCTGTGGGTGATTTGTCAGTTTTGAATGGAAAAAATTTAAAGGGCAGGTGGTCGCTTCAAATTGTGGATCAACAGAATAATTTTTTTAGAGGAAACTTGGATGCTTTCTCCATCACGGTTTGTTACAGAGGGAACGTAGTGCTGGATTCAGACAATGACAATATTCCTGATGTTTTGGACAATTGTCCTGCTGTATCCAACGAGAATCAGTCTGATTCTGATGGAGATGGAGTGGGGGATGTTTGTGATCTCAACTCATTGAATAATTTTAGTTTGAGGAAATTCGATCCCTCCTGCATTGGAAAAAGTAATGGTGCCATCCACATTACTGCGGTGGCCCACTTCGATTACAATGTGAATATCGAAGGGCCCAACGGTTACTATAATGAGGGCTCATTTTCTTATGTCGATAAGCATGCGGTTTCCAACTTGGCCAAGGGATCCTATACGGTATGCATTGGCGCTCCAGAGGATCCCAATTTTGAAAGGTGCTATACCACAGAGTTGTCTGAGCCAGATCCTTTGAATGTAGTCACTCAATTGAATGCTTCCGATTTATCGGTTACCGTTGATTTGTCGGGAGGGGAGAATTATCAGCTCAAAATCAATGGCAGTCCTTACTCCCTGAAGTCTGGCCGTCATCGTTTTCCACTGAAATCTGGATTGAACTCCCTTGAGGTGACAACCGATATTCCTTGCCAAGGCAAAAAAGTGGAGGAAATATATGTTTCGGAGGATTCTAATATATATCCCAACCCTGCTGCTGAACAGGTCAATATTGTGGTAGGAGGGTCGTCCACTGAAGCGAAAATCTTATTTTATAATTTACAGGGGGATTTGCTTCAACAGACCCGTTTGAGATTGAATGCTCTTAATAGGAGCCATCAAATATCCTTGGATATTTATCCTCCTGGGGTATATTTGATTCAAGTGATTTCGGAGGATAGAGCAGAGCAGTTTAAACTATTGAAACGTTGATGAAAAAGTATTGTTTGCTCTTTTTGCTGATTTTGGTGTCTTGTATAAAAGAAGTCATCCCAGATCCGGAGCCGGCGATGCTGCTTGGGCCACTAAACAACAACAACTGCAATACTGCGATCGTAGTTAACGATCAGCAGAGTCAGGTCAATTTTAGCTGGCAAGAGGCCCAACATACAGATGAATATGAATTGGTAGTAAGAGACCTTCTTACCAACACGGATGCTAAGAAAAACTCCATACGCCTTTTTACCAGTATGGTATTGGAGCGGGGAAAGCAGTATTCTTGGTGGGTCAATTCTTTATCGGATCAAAAGGAGACGGTTGGGAAAAGTGAGATATGGACTTTTTATTTGGAGGGCCTTCAGAACAGCAGTCATTTTCCTTTTCCCGCAAAGTTAATCAGTCCGGAAAACAACGCACAAGTGAGTTTGGAAAATGGTGCATTTACCCTACGTTGGGAAGGGGTGGACTTGGATGATGATATCATAAGTTATGATATTTATATCGGTACCGATCCCGACGAATTGCAGTTGAGGGTTGAAAATCATACTATCAATAGCATTTCAGCCAATTTAATGGCCGATCAAATTTATTATTGGAAAGTAACGACTCGCGATGATGAGGGCAATGTGTCAAACTCCTTGGTAGGTAGTTTTAGGACGACGCTTTAGGAGGTTTACCATTGAATTGGTTCATGGTTTTATCCAAACCCACTTGCGTGAATGAAAGGACGATGTCAGAATAATGGGATAGGTTTTGGGTTACGATCTCTTGTTCTTTTTCATTGAATCTTCCCAACACAAAATCGATTTGATCGAATGTTTTTTCTTCTGATTGAATACCCAATCGCAGTCGTGGGTAGTGGTGGGTGTTGAGCTGGGCTTCTATGTCTTTCAATCCATTGTGTCCGCCGTCGCTGCCTTTGCCTTTAAGACGGGGTAAAGCGAGTGGAAGATGAAGGTCGTCAGTGATGATGAGCAGGTTTTCAAGGGCTATGTTTTCTTTAAGTGCCCAATAGCGTACCGATTTACCACTGCGATTCATGAACGTGGAGGGTTTGAGGAGGATGATTTTTTTACCCTTATGGTTAAAACTACCAATTTTTCCCAGCTTGAGTTCATTCATTTCTACTTTGAACTGTTCGGCCATGTGATCAATAACCTCAAAACCAATATTGTGTCGGGTTTTTTCGTATTCACTCCCAATATTTCCCAAACCTACAATTAAGAATTTTTTCATGTCAATTGTTATTGGTTTTCCGAAAATCCACTTCAACAGCATGTTGTAAAATTAAAAAAAGCACCGCATATATTGGCGGTGCTTTTTTTAATTGTGTGGCGCAAGAGGGCTATCCCTCATTGGCTGCACCTTCCGCTTCTTCGGCAGTTGCTTCTGCTCCTTCTTCGGGAGTTTCTGCATCGTCGACACCAGAACTGATGCTCATGGAAGCTCTAGAAGTTCTTACTTTACAGACTACAGTATTGTCTGGGTGAAGAAAACTGTATGCTTCACTTTGTAAATCCACTGTAGAGATTTTATTTCCGAGTTTGAGCTTGGAGATGTCCACGTTGATAAAATCGGGTAAATTCTTCGGCAGGGCCTTTACCTTCAATTTACGTTTGCTGATGACCAATACTCCTCCTTCAAGCATCACCCCTGGCGACGATCCTTCAATTTGAACAGGGATGTCCATGCTCACCTCCTTGTCGTCAGACAATTGATAAAAGTCAACGTGAAGAATTTTATCACTGACTGGGTGAAATTGAATGTCTTGCAGAATGGCATTAATTTTTTGATTCCCATCGATATCGAGCACAACGGTATGTGCATTGGGGGTGTAGACTAATTTGCTGAAATCAAGTTCATTTGCGGAAAAATGGAGTGGGTTTTCACTGCCATACAACACGCAAGGAACTTTATCAGCATTACGTAAGGCTTTGGTAGCAACCTTGCCCACGCTTTCTCTTTTGGATCCTTTAATAGTAATTGATTTCATAAAAATATTTTTACATCACAAATTTTAAACTTATTGACTGATTGGAGTGAACATTTTTCATCACCTCAGCGAATAATGGGGCGCAAGATAATACTTTTACTTTAGGGTGACTAACTTTTGATGGAATAGAATCGGTGACAATGAGTTTTTCTAATTGGGAGGCTTCAATTTTTTCATAAGCGTCCCCAGAAAGCAGGGCGTGGGTACAAATGGCACGGACGGAGGCCGCTCCTCTCTCTTTCATCAAATCGGCCGCTTTGGTGAGGGTTCCGGCGGTATCGACCATGTCGTCAACCAAGATCACGTTTTTCCCTTTTACATTTCCGATCAGTTCCATATGGGAAATGATGTTGGCCTTTTCTCTTTGCTTGTAACAAATGACCACATCGGTACTCAGAAATTTAGAGTAGGCATAGGCCCTTTTGGAACCGCCCATGTCTGGGGAAGCGATGGTCAGGTCGGAGAGTTTTAACGAATTGATATAGGGCAGAAAAATGGTGGAGGCATAGAGGTGATCCACGGGTTTTTCGAAGAATCCTTGGATTTGATCGGCGTGCAGATCCATGGTGATGATCCTTGTGGCCCCAGCGGTTTCCAGTAATTTTGCGATCAGTTTGGCTCCAATGGGTACTCTAGGTTTGTCTTTTCGGTCCTGTCGTGCCCATCCAAAATAGGGCATTACGGCGGTAATGTGTCTGGCAGAGGCCCGTTTGGCGGCGTCGAGCATGAGTAGCATTTCCATTAAATGCTCTGAGGAGGGGTGGGTCGATCCGATAATGAATATTCTCGCCCCGCGAACGGATTCTTCAAATGAGGGTTGAAACTCCCCGTCGCTGTAGCGGGAAAAGTTGACTTTTCCAATTTCTGTTCCATATTGGTCGGCTATGGCTTCGCCAAGGGCGGTACTTTGGGTGCAAGCAAATATTTTAGCGGGAGTTTCCATAAATGATATATATAGGCAAATTTAAAAATAAAATAATGCTACACCTTATTGGATATTTTTAAATTGAAGGCAAAAATATTTTATTACTTTTGTGAGCCGTTTTAGTTAAGCTTGCTATGCCTCGGTGGCGGAATTGGTAGACGCGCTGGATTCAAAATCCAGTTCTTTCGGGAGTGTGGG
>JAQCBK010000046.1 GCA_027621505.1 Bacteroidota bacterium
CTTGCTGTAAATTGATGATTCACCTATTTTTGCAAACCTAAAATTAATTATATGAATCATTATGAAACTGTTTTCATTCTCAATCCCGTTCTATCTGAAACACAGATAGAGGAAGCAGTTAAAAAGTATGTATCACTTCTTAATTCTTACAAGTGTAAAGTTGTACACCAAGAAGATTGGGGACTGAAAAAGCTTGCATTTACCATTCAAAACAAAAACAGTGGTTTTTACCATTTGTTACAGTTTGAGGGGGATGGTGAAGTTATCAACCCTTTAGAAGTTGAATTTCGCAGAGACGAGAGGGTCATGCGTTATTTAACAGTGAAACTTGATAATCACGCTCAAAAATGGGCTGAAAAGAGAATGAAAAAAATTCAATCTAACGCAAAAGCTTAATCAGTATGGCAAAGATCGACGAACAATCGAGCGGTAAAAAAGAAGGGGAAATTAGGTACCTTACCCCTCTTAATATCAATACGAATACCAAAAAGAAATATTGCAGATTCAAAAGGTCTGGAATTAAGTATATCGACTACAAAGACCCAGATTTTTTATTAAAGTTTGTGAATGAGCAAGGTAAAATATTACCCCGCCGTCTTACAGGAACTTCTTTAAAATATCAAAGAAAAGTTTCAGTAGCCATTAAAAGAGCCCGCCATTTGGCATTGATGCCTTATGTTGGTGATTTACTCAAATAAAATTTAAGTCATGGAACTCATATTAAAAGAAAACGTTGAAAATCTTGGCTTTAAGGACGATTTGGTAAAAGTCAAAAATGGATACGGTAGAAATTATCTGATCCCTCAGGGAAAAGCCGTTTTGGCGACCTCTTCTGCAAAAAAGGTTTTGGCCGAAAATTTGAAACAAAAGGCATTTAAAGAAAAGAAAATCATTGAGGATGCAAAAGCCTTGGGAGAAAAACTCATGGGCGTTGAAATGAAAATTTCCTCCAAAGTCGGAAGTGGGGACAAGCTATTTGGTTCTGTTTCTGCCGCTGACCTTGTAAAGCTTTTTGAATCAAACAATCACAAAATTGACAAAAATGCGATTGTCATTCCAGGTAAAACCATCAAACGCTTGGGAAGTTATGAAGCCAAAATCAGACTTCACAGAGATGTTTCAATACAATTTCCCTTTGAAGTTATTCCTGAAAAAGAATAAAGATTAATTCTTTAATTAACCCCACGGTTCGTGGGGTTTTTTTTTGACCCATTGAATGAAATACACCCGTTTGTCAAAAGAGCAATTTGAGAGTCTTCATTATGAGTTTTCTCAATTTCTTGCTGCACAATCAATAGACAAGCATCAATGGAAAGCAATCAAAACAGAGCAGCCTGAAAGGACCGAAGAATTGCTAGATGTTTTCAGTGATATGGTCTGGGATAAGTCTTTGGAGCAGATCACTTATTTGGAAAACCGAAGTGATTACCATTTATTTTTATTTAAATGTGGGGAGGATACAATCGATTTAATATTGATTCGGTTGCAGAAAGATTGTCCTTCCCTGATGAGGGAGGATTACAGAAAATGGTTGGAAAAAAACATATCGGATCCAAGGGTGTCAGTATATAAAGCCAGTCGAAAATTTGCAGATACAATAAAAATGGAAAAGTATAAATTAATGGAGCAAGGAGCTTGCGTATCTGACGGTAAATCCTTTGAGGACCTAAAAAGTTTTCTTTCAAAATAATCAGAATTGTTCCATCTTTGTTTTAATAATTGGTAAATGACTAACCTAAAACCATCCATTCCTAAAGGAACCAGAGATTTTTCTCCTGAGACATTGGCGAAGAGAAATTTTTTGAAGGCTCAATTGACTGCTGCCTTCGAATGTTTCGGCTTTCAACCCATCGAAACGCCCTCTTTTGAGCGCTCCGAGACACTATTGGGTAAATATGGTGAAGAAGGAGATCGGTTGATATTCAGAATTTTAAATTCTGGTGATAAAGTTAAAAATGCCGATCTGGAGGCGCTTAATCAGGGCAATTTATCGGTATTTTCTAATTCTTTGTCTCAAAAGGCCTTGCGTTACGACCTTACTGTTCCATTTGCAAGATATGTGGCCCAATATCAAAACGACATTCAATTTCCCTTTCGTCGTTATCAAATTCAAAATGTTTGGAGAGCCGATCGCCCCCAGCATGGAAGGTTTCAAGAATTCTTACAGTGCGATGCGGATGTAGTTGGCGAGCGTTCTCTTTGGCAGGAAATTGAGGGAGTCCTTCTATATGACCGTGTTTTTTCAGGTCTCCGACTAAAAGGGGTTAAAATACATTTGAATCACCGAAAGATTTTGGCTGGCATAGCCAGCTGTATCGGTGCAGAATCTCAATTGATTGATTTTACCGTAGCACTTGATAAACTGAGTAAAATAGGAAAAGAAGGAGTCATTAATGAACTTCAATCCAAAGGTTTCTCCGCTGATACTTTGGATCGTTTGCAACCTTTTTTATCGCTCAAGGGTGATTTTCTAAAACAGTTGTCTTTGGTTGAGGAGGCCTTAAAAGATATCGAAATTGCACAAGAAGGAGTTGAGGAGTTGAAATTCATTTATGAGCAGCTGGCACGACAGAACCTCAATGCCATTAGCGTTCAATTTGATGTAACTCTCGCAAGAGGGTTGAACTATTATACTGGGCTTATTTTGGAGGTCCTTCCACCAGAAGGGATAAAAATGGGCTCCTTGGGTGGAGGTGGCCGTTATGATAATTTGACCGATTTGTTTGGTTTAAAAAACACCAGTGGCTTCGGTATATCTTTTGGTTTCGACCGTATTTATTTGGTTTTAGAGGAACTGAAATTATTTCCTTCAACATTGGCGACGAGTTCTCAAGTATTGTTTTTGAATTTTGGGGAAGATTCAGCGAATTTGTGTTTTGATGAACTTATGAAACTCAGGAATTTTAATCTTGCATGTGAGCTTTACCCCAATGCTGCCAAACTTAAAAAACAACTGAATTATGCGGATCAGCGTTCGATTCCATTTGTTGTCATTTTGGGTTCGGAAGAAATGAAGAAAGGTGTTTTTGTGCTCAAAAACATGACCAACGGCAATCAATCCGAACATCCCATCTCACGGATGACAGCGGTATTGCAAGAACTTCCCTAGTCCAATTGATCTAAGGTTGGTCTTTGATATTTATCGAAAGGTTGTTTGAGTAAACTTCCAATTTGGGTGTTTTTAACCGCATCTGGAAAAACGTCAACACCATATATGATCTTTTCCCTGTCGAGATAACTGAAGGTCCCCAAGATTCTGTCCCAAATGGAAAAAATATTTCCATAATTGGTATCCGTATAGGGGAGCCTATAGTGGTGGTGGATTTTGTGCATATCAGGGGATACCAGTAGGTAACTGATCCAGCGGTCTATTTTTTTGGGCAGTTTGATATTGGCATGGTTGAATTGTGTTGACACCACCGATAGGGCCTGATAAAGCATGATGATGCCAATGGATGTTCCCACCAAGAAAACACCCAACAAGGTAAAAACAAACCTTACAAGGCTTTCTAAAGGATGATGTCTGTTTGCTGTGGTAGTATCCACATTGGGATCACTGTGGTGCACCAAATGGATCATCCACAGAGGTTTAACCCTGTGCTCTACATAGTGCGGAAGATAAGCCCCAACAAAATCTAAAAGTAAAACGCCCAGAATCACTTCAGCCCATAGGGGTAGATTGGGAATCCAATGCAGCATTCCAAATTCGTTGGTTACTGTCCAGTCTGAGGTATTCAGTAACAAAAAAGCCAGTGTGAAATTGATGATGATTGTGGTGATGGTAAAAAAGAAATTGGGAAGGGCATGACGCCATTTTTTGTATTGGAATTGAGCCAAAGGGAAAAAACCCTCTAAAAACCAGAAAAATGCTATTCCTCCTACCAATAACAATGAACGGTGAATAGAGGGGATGTTTTCGAAATATGCTATGAGTTGCTCCATGTCATTCAAACCTCATTCTCTAATACTAAATTAAAAAAATTATAGCACTATTGGGTAAGAAAAGAGTAAACTCCAGAAGAAGCCGAGTTAGCTTCTGTATCAGTAGCAATAATTTTCCAGAAATGGTTGTGACCCGATGCAGCATCTATGCCCCATTGAATGGTGTGCTTAACATCAGTAAGTGTCCTTACCGAGCTGGTACCATCATTCTATCCATATCAACATTAAATGGGCGATCTCTAAAGGAGCATTCCGGTTTTAAACACCTATAAATATAGTTAATAGAATAAGTAGAGAAGGGTTTGAAAATAAATTTAAAATCTATAATCAATTGATTATTTAATATTTATAAGATCAATTATTTTTTGAAATTTATAAAGATTGAATGAAGTGAAAACGACTAAACGGAATCGAATGAATAAATTTTTCTAAGGTCAAGGGTATCGTTCATCTTTTTTTGAAGGATCAGTAAATCCTCAAATAATTCTTTGGCTGTTTCTTGATATTCATCTTCCTCGGATAGATCATTCATTTCTAAGGGATCTTGTTCTAAATCAAAAAGAAGTGTTTTTTTAATTTTTGGGTAAACAATCAGTTTGAATTGATTTTTTCTGATCATCCTTTGATGATTGACATAAGCCCCATAGATTCCCTCTGGATAAAGGGGTTGATCCTCCAATCCTTTTGCCAAACTCAGGAAACTTTTAAATTCGAGTGATGCTGGGGCTTCAATGTTTGCCATCTCCAGTGTGGTAGCCATAATGTCCTGCAAGTATATCTCATGATCTACTGTTTTGTTTTTGGGTATGCCTGGACCTGCAAGGGTCAGTGGGACTCTGATGCTATGGTCAAACATGCTTTGCTTTCCCAGTAGCCCGTGTTTCCCAACAGAGAGGCCGTGGTCTGCCGTAAAAAAGATGTAGGTGTTATCTGCTTTTCCCGATGCCTCCAAAGCGCTCATGATTTTTCCAATTTGTTCGTCGAGATGCGAAATGATGGCATAGTATTCTTTAATATGGGTTTTGATGGCATAGGGTGTTCTTGGGAAAGGCGCCAATGCTTCATCTCTAAGGGTTTTTGGATTGCCTATGGCATCTTTATATGGATATTCTGGAAGCCAATTTTTGGGCAAAGGGATACTGTCTAGGGGATAGTGATCCAAAAACGACTGGGGGGATTGACGCGGATCATGGGGTGCATTGAAAGCGATATACATGAAAAACGGAGCTGATCGTTCTTTGGATTGCTCAATGAAGTCGAGCGCATCGTCTTTGGTGACCTCACTCCAATGTTTGCCACCTTCCCAAAATCCGCCATTCAGGGAGTCGGTTGGACTCCAAAGGTCGACTTCTCCCTCTTTCGGACGATCATAGCCTTTTTTATTTCCTTTTTTGAAGAAATCACGGGGCATGCCCGGACGAATGTTTCTAACTGTTTGAAAAACATTTTTAGGGTCAATCGAGACATGCCACTTCCCACTCATATAGGTTTGATATCCCTTTTCTTCCATTAATTTGCCCCAGCTCTTGTGAACACTTTCCAAGTTCTCTTTTTTGGCCCATTGTTCGGTTAGGGCTTTGGCGTTCCAAATGGTTTTACCCGTTATGATCATCGATCTAGAGGCTACGCAAACCGCACCATTCCATCCACCCATGTTAAAGCTTTGGCTAAATTGGGTGCCATTTTGTATCAGTCGATCCAAGTTGGGGGTATGAATGATTTCATTCCCTAAAGCATGGATAGCATCGAAAGTATAGTCGTCGGCAAACAAAAAAAGAATGTTGGGTAAATCTTCCTCCGATTTTGTTGAATCAGAAATATTACAACCCATTATACAAAAACACAAAATCAACCCTTTTATACGCATCATTGACTTTTAATTAAGTTCAAAAATTTTATCCATCAATACCCATTTTTCTTCTGCTGCTGCGATGGGAAGTTTTTTTTGATATTTCCACATCAGTTCCTCCCACTTGATTACAAAAGGATTGTGTTGATCCATTTTATTTTTTTTCTCAAAGCTAAATGCTTCATTAACTTCGATGATCATAAAAAGTCGGTCTGCTATATGGTAGATTTGCATGTCCTCAATACCACTTTCTTTGATACTTTCAATAACTTCTGGCCATACCGCCTTGTGGTGTTCTATATATTTTTCAATGGAAAGTGGATCATTAATCAAATCCAAAGCCAAACAATATCTTTTCATTATTGGTGTTTTCTGAAGACATCTCTTCCATAAAAAGCAATAAAAACAAAGCATAAAAGAGGAAGGATAAAGGAGAAGTTTACTTCAGTTACCCCTAAAATTTTGGTATCATTCACACCACTCCCTCCCAAATCTATGATCATGCCTTGTAATTTTGGCATCAGCGCACCGCCAACAATGGCCATGACCAGTCCAGCAGCGCCAATTTTTGACTCTTTTTCATCTAAATCTTCCAAGGCAATACCATAGATGGTGGGAAACATTAAGGACATAAAAAAAGAAATTCCCACGAGGCAATACAATCCAATCAATCCCTGAATGAAAACAGTTCCCAGGACACAAATTCCAGCCATTATAGCAAATTGGTAAAGCAGTTTTCCAGAATTTATAAAGCGCAGTAAATAGGTGCCTATGGCCCTGCCAATCAAGAATACCAAAAAACAAATGAACTGATAATTGGCAGCATTTTCACTGGAAATACCGATGGCTTCTGCATATTGATAAATATAGGTCCAACACATGATTTGAGCTCCTACATAGAACACTTGAGAAATGACTCCATTGCGATAATTTCTGTTGTGATACAAGCTGTTAAATGTACTACTCAATGGTGCCATTTCACCCTCATCTTTGGCCTGCGGCATTTTAGACACTGCGATCAAAACAAAAACAGCCATAACCACCAGTCCCAATATCACATAGGGATCGCGAATGACCATCAGGTCTGCTGTTCGGATCATTACTTTTTTAGCGGCCTCCAAAGTGCCAAAATCTTCTATATTGTCCGATTGTAATTTCTTTAGCACAAACTGCTGGGCCACCAACAAACCTAGAATAAGCCCAAGCGGGTTGAATGCTTGCGCCAAGTTGAGTCTTTGTGTGGCAGTGGACTTATCTCCCATTGCTAATATGTAGGGGTTGGCAGTTGTTTCCAAAAAGGCCAAACCAAAGGTCAGAATATAAAGGCCTAAACAAAAAAACCAAAACTGCTCAGTTATTGCGGCGGGGTAAAACAGCAAAGCTCCTCCTGCATAGAGTGCCAAACCAATCAGTACCCCTACCTTATAAGAATACCTTCTAACAAAAAGTGCGGCAGGCAGTGCCATACAAAAATAGCCCCCATAAAAAGCCATCTGTACCCAAGCAGCTTGGGAATTTGATAACTCTAGTACCTTTTTAAATGCTTGTACCATAGGGTCGGTCACTGCATTGGCAAAGCCCCACAAAGCAAACAGTGAGGTGATCAGTATAAAGGGTAATAAAATTTCTTTTGAAACTACTGTTTTTTTCATCTTTAAGAATTTAGCGATCGGTCCAAATGCGTATAACCACCATCTACATATACCAGCTGTCCTGTGGTATGACTCGATTTTTCCGACAACAAAAAAGCCACCGTATTGGCGATTTCTTCGGGTGTGGTCATTCTTTTTTCCAAAGGAATTTTACTTTCAATTTGATTTAACTTTTCTTTTGGATTGGGGAAGCTGCTGATCCATTTTTCGTATAGAGGAGTTAAGCTCTCGGCAACCATTAGAGCATTTACACGAACGGAGTAAGGAAGTAATTCTACTGCCCACTCTCGTGTGAGAGCATTTCTTCCCCCGCAGGCAGCCGCATAGCCCGAGGTTCCTCCTTGTCCTGTCATGGAGACCTTTGAACCAATGTTTACAATGGCTCCTTTATTTTCTTTTAGAAAAGGCAAACAGGCCTGAGTCATGGTGTAGTAATGGACTACATTTTTTTTCAGAGAATTAACGAAATCCTCCTCATTGCCATTTTCCAATCCCACACTATCGTTAACTCCCGCATTATTGACCAAACCATGAACAGTTCCGTAGGTTGAAACGGCAGATTTTACCGCGGCCTCTACTTGTTTGGAATCGGTAAGTTCAGTCAATGCATGGCCACACTTCCCTCCCTTTTTCTTTATCTCTTCACTGATTTGCAATATGCTTGATTCATCTCTGCTTATGATAAAAGGTATGGCTCCCTCCTTTGCCAAAACATGACTTATGGCATATCCTATTCCCTTGGAACCTCCTGTGACAACAATAATTTTATTTTCAAGCTGGAGATCCATCCTAAAGGTTATAAAATTTTTGGGCGTTCAAGCCCATGATTTTTTCTTGAGCTGTCGGAGAGAGTGCTTGAATGAAATTTTCTACGATCCTAAGTACATGGGGGTAACTGGCCGCCAACAGACATACGGGCCAGTCCGAACCAAACATCAATCGATCTTCTCCAAAAGCATCAAAAACAACTGAAAGATACGTTTCAAAATCTTCAGTGTTCCAATGATTCCAATCCGCCTCAGTTACCATGCCCGACAATTTGCATAGGACATTCCCATGATTTGCCAATGCTTTGATATCTGTAGCCCAATCTTCTATTTTTTTATCCTTTATGTAGGGTTTTGCCAAATGATCCAATACAAAAGCTTGATCAGGATTCCGTGCGACCAATTCGTTGGCCTCCTTGAGTTGGCGAGGAAAAATTAAAATGTCGTAGGTCAAATCAAATTCCCTCAATTGCCGGATCCCACTGAGGAATGCTTCCTCCATCATAAACCCTTCCTTCTCTGCTTGGACAATATGTCTTACCCCTTTGAAAAAAGGATTGTTAGAATAGAATTCCAATCGCTCCCTGAGATGATCAGAACGCAGATCTACCCATCCTACAACGCCTTTGACAAATGAATTTTTTTGGGCAATATCAAGCAGAAAATCGGTTTCCGCTTCTGATTGCTCAGCCTGAACGGCAACACAGCCATCCATTCGATTTTCTTCAAGAACCCTCAACAACTCGTCTGGCAGAAAATCTTTTGCAATTTTTTGCATTGAATTGTCGATCCACGAATATCGAACCGGATCATATCGCCAAAAATGTTGGTGGGAATCGATTCTCATATTTTTATTTTTTCATGTTCATTTTGAAATAAACACCCAAACATAATTGTTTTAAAGCAGCTTTTCAATGATTTTAATCCTCATTCTGTTGAAAGGCTTTTACTTTTTGTCTTGAAATGCCAAGCCCATCGATGCCCAATTCCATCTCGTCCCCGGCTTGAAGATACAGCTGAGGATCCAAGCCCAGTCCAACACCAAAAGGGGTTCCCGTGGAGATGATGTCTCCCGGTAGCAAAGTCATAAATTCACTGATGTAACTGATCAGTTTGGGGATGCCAAAGATCAAGTCAGAGGTATTGCTGTCTTGCATGATTTTGCCATTCAGTTTGAGCCATAGTCGCAAATCGTGGGGGTCTTGTATTTCATCGGCAGTGGCAACAAAAGGGCCTATCGGAGCAAAGGTGTCACAACTTTTTCCTTTGACCCATTGTCCCAATCTTTCCAATTGGTATTCTCGTTCGCTAATGTCGTTGTGTAAAACATAACCGGCCACATGATCCATGGCATTGTTCTCACTTACATAACTTGCTTTGGCCCCAATGACGATGGCCAATTCCACTTCCCAATCCGATTTTTTACTGTTTTTGGGTAGTATCACATCATCATAGGGTCCAACAATGGCGGAACTTGCCTTAAAAAACAATACTGGCTCAGTAGGTACTTCCATGCCACTTTCCTGAGCGTGCTTGGCGTAATTCAGACCTACGCATACTATTTTTGAGGGTCGAACAACAGGAGCACCCAATCGAATGTCATCGGCTATTTGTGGGCATTCCCCCTGATGAAGGGAAAGCCATTCCTTTAGTCTTTTTGGCCCTCCTGTCCCAAAAAAAGTTTCGTCATAATCAGAACCAAAGGCTGAGACATCTATTTTGTGACCATTGTCCAATTGAACACCTGGTTTTTCTTTTTCGGGTTTTCCAAATCTTATAAGTTTCATAAAAATTTAATTTCCATTGAGTTTAATGAATCCTCCATCTATGGGGAAGTCAGTTCCAGTGATGAATGAAGCTTCATCACTACAGAGATACAATACCAAATCGGCCACTTCTTGTGGTTTTCCCATTCTTCCTAAGGGTTGGGTTTTTGATAGGTTCTCAAACATTTCTTTTTCCTTTCCAGGATAATTTTTTTCTAAATAATCGTCCACAAACGGCGTATGGACCCTTGCGGGAGAAACACTGTTGCAGCGGATTCCATTGTCTATATAGTCTTTGGCAATGGCGTAAGTCATCGCCAAAACCGCTCCTTTGGTGGTGGTATAGGCCAATCGATTTTTTACTGCAACATGAGAAACGATCGAAGCCATGTTCACAATCACCCCTCCGTGGTTTTTCATTCTGGGTAAAAGGGCTTTTATGCAATTAAAAATACCTTTAACATTGACCTGATACAATCGGTCAAAATCTTCCACCTCGGTTTGCTCAATGTTTCCTACAAAACCAATACCGGCATTGTTCACCAAAATATCAATGGAGGAGGGTAGGGGGGCTATGGCTTCGTTGAGTGCCTCCCATTGGGTAATATCGGTTGTGAGTGTTGTCATTCCCGCCTCTGTGAGGGATGGGTTTTCATTGAGATCCAAAATGAAAACTTCTGCACCCTGTTGACTCAAAGTTTCCACGATTGCCTTCCCAATACCACTACTTCCACCCGTAATTACGGCTTTTTTTCCGCTTAAATCAAACTTCATTTTTTTATTTTAAAAAATGATTAATATTTTTTCCTTCCATTAACCAAGATAAATTAAACCTTGCAATTTTACCACCTCCATAAGCATTTATATCACCTTCCTTTCCCGTTTCGTATAATAAATAAATAAATCCTTCACTGGGCGTGTTATTTCTACCAACTGCCAAAGAAGAATATTTGAAACCTTCTGGATCAATCAATTTTTGAATGGGCCAAGATTTCCCCCCATCAAAGCTAAGCCATACGGTTCCGTTTTTTCGCCCCTTTTGAGATACGATATTGCTGAAAATCAATATGTCATGATCTTCATAGGGCAGTCGATCCAAACCGGCCATCAAGCCATAATCTCGATTTTTTTCACCGTCGGGTAATGCATTACTCACATAGAGATTCTCCCAGCTTTGACCTCCATCAATACTGCTAGCGATGTGACGCATTCTAGGGTTTAGCCCATCCGTGGACAAATGACGCCTTGAGTTATAATACAAGGTGCCGTCACTCAATTCCACCACCGCTGCTTCGCCGGTTCCATTGGCAGGAAATGGATTACTGGTATGCCAAGTTTTACCTCCATCATCGCTGTATATGGCATTGGTGTAATGATCCTTCCAATAACTTCTGTCGTTTCCTTGCCCATAGAACCTAGTGGTTCTGATCAATCTCCCTTTGTATTTGCCCTTTTTAAGCATGATGCCATGCTCGTTCATATGCATGGAGGGGAGGTTTCCGTTTTTATCGGGAGAAATTTTTATTTCGTAGGTTTCCCATGTCTGTCCATGATCTTTACTGATATAACTGATGATTGGAGCAGGGGGGTGATTGCTCTTTTCGACAAAGGTGATCAGGGTTCCATTTTTTTCATCCACTGTGAGTCCACCACCGTTGATCCCTGTATCAATCGGGACGACAGCATCCCAACTGGATCCACCATCTTTACTTCTGCGACTGACACAGTTAACTTGACCCCAAGTGGCCACCACAGAGCCATCTGTGGAGACAACTACATTGGGAAATCTCTCGCCCTCAAAGATCATCTGTTGTTCAAAGATAGGAGGTTGATCCAATGCTTTAAACAATTCCTTTTTACCCGTGCTGCAAGAAGCTGACCAAATAAAAATCAATATTAAAAAGCTATTGAATTTCATATCACTTTTAATTTTGGATTTCTTCATTTATCACCCTGATTAAAATCATACAATTCAAGTGATTCTTTTTTCATTTCACTGCTGAAGCCAGAAAGCCTGTGGGCTATATATTTTCCATTGGGGATGATCACTAGGGCTTAAATTAGTCCAGCTCAGGTTTCATAGCATCAAATCCATCCAGCTTTTCACCCATGGGTAAACGAATGTCTTTGGTTTCTATTCCAGATATTTTACAATCTTTCATTTCTGATTAATTGAATTCTATGGGAATCAAAATCTCATTCCTTCGGTTGATGAATTTGTAAGGGCTATCATAGACCAGTATTTTCGGTAATCCCGAAGGGGTGATTTTTTCTTTTTCAAGTAAATTTTTTAAGACCGAAGTATATTCTTTTTCTTTGACTGTACTGGTATAACCCGAATATCGAATCGCGGCAAAATACCCGCCTTGATCTTCAAATACTGTCAAAGAATCTTCATTGGGCAGAGGGGTATTGTCTTGGTTAAAATGCTTAGGCAATACAAAAGCCATTGAATTGACCTCCTTTGATTTCTCCATATGAACGGGTGTGGTCATAGCAATTTTTGTTTGCATGGAATTGTTTCCAGAAATATAATTGAATAATTTTCCAAAACCCGAACCTTCAATATTAGCAGTATGTTTTGCCATCATTACTGGGGGGTAAAATCGAATTTCTACCTCAGAAAAAGATCGAACTACTTGATAAGATTGCATTTCAGTTTGTGACATGACTGAGATGGGTAGCCATAAAAAAACAAGAAATTTTTTAATGAAAATAGACAATAACTTTAAAGGTTCTCTCCAAATGACCATCCTTCGCGGGTGGGTTCTTTAATAAAGGCATCGATGTCGGGTCGGTTGGTGATTTTCATTTTTTCAGCATCGTATTCAATTTTGGCTGCAAAGCGTTGCGCCAAGACACCAACAATAGCCATTTCTGTCAACTCTGCCGCATAACCAAAGTGTGAACCGGGCAGACTGTTGTCTTTAATGGCATCCAGCCACTCATAAACAGGCCCTTCTTCTTGTACCCTGGGAATGGTTTTTTTAGGCGGGTTCTTTTGGAAATCTTTCCACTCTTCTTCAGAGACCAATAGCCTTGGATTGTTGGGTCTTCCACCAGTGATCAATGTTTTTTTATCTCCAATCATAATCATTCCTGAATTATCAAACTCCTTGATGCCCCATTCAGGTCTGATTTTAGGTTTCTCTCCGCCTTCATACCACTTTAAACTTACGGGAGGTTTGTTTCCTCTAGCGCCAAAATAAAAATGGGTCACTGATTCATCGGCAATAAAACCATGTTGTGTTCTGGGACTAGGGACAGTAGCCTGAACCGTATGGGGCATCCCCAGATCAAGTGCCCAAAAAGGCCCATCTAGGGTATGGCATGACCAATCCCCCAACTGACCATTTCCAAAATCATAAAATCCTCTCCACGATTTTGGAGCATATGCCGAGTTGAATGTTCTGTATTTTGTCGGGCCCAACCATAAATCCCAATCCAAGTAGTCTGGAATGGGATGGAGGGGGGCAGGAAATCGATCGGGTTTGGTCCAATATTTGCCAGGGCCATAATTGAATTTACCATGCCAAGCATGGACCTCTCTTACCTCTCCAAGTATTCCTTGGTCATACCATTCTTTAATCAATCGAATGCCATTGGTGGTATGCCCTTGATTTCCCATTTGAGAGATTACCTTGTAATAATTGGCTGCCTTTTTTAATGTCCTCAATTGCCAAACGTTGTGGGCCAGAGGCTTTTCAACATATACATGCTTTCCCAATTCCATCGCGATCATCGTTGCTGCAAAGTGCGTATGATCTGGTGTGGAAATAATCACTGCATCTATTTCTTTGGCCATTTGGTCAAACATGACCCTAAAGTCTTTGAATTTTCTGGCTTTGGGAAACATTTTGTATCCATTTGCGGCTCGATTATCGTCCACATCACACATGGCAACAATATTTTCCATTGGAACTTTATCCCAATTGGCCTTGCCCCGCCCCCCTACGCCAATAACAGCTATATTGAGGCGATTGTTAGGGGCGTTGGTTAAAAAATCGGGAATTAAAAATAATCCTGTTGAGGCAGCGGTAGTAGATTTTAGAAACGATCTACGGGAGAAGTTATTCATTTGGTTTTTAATAATTTCTTTAAAAATATAAAATTATTTGTAGGAAATATTCAAA
>JAQCBK010000047.1 GCA_027621505.1 Bacteroidota bacterium
TGCCTACAGCAAAGGGTTTCCAAAAACACCATTACTTAGCCCTGCCGCAGAAAAAAGATGGAAAGTATGGTTAAAAAAATCTGAATTCCGGCCGGAAATAAACATTGAAAATCACGATACCATAGGCATGCTTTGTCTCGATGCTCAGGGAAACCTTTCGGGAAGTTGTACCACCAGCGGATTGGCCTATAAAATGAAAGGACGGGTGGGCGACTCTCCTATCATCGGATCAGGACTGTTTGTGGATAATCAAGTAGGAGCAGCCACAGCGACTGGTTTGGGTGAAGCCGTTATTAAAACCGTTGGTTCTTTCTTAATAGTAGAATTGATGAGAAATGGATCTTCCCCTCAAAATGCTTGTGAAGAAGCCATTCAAAGAATCCTATCGACCCAAGAGAAAAAACCTGATTTCCAAGTGGGTTTTATCACGATCAATATTGCAGGGGAAATCGGAGCATACAGTATTCATCAAGGTTTTTCTTACACTTATTATCAAGAAGGCAAAGCCATAAATGTACCCTCGGCCAGTGTCTATTGATTCTCTGGACGGTTCAGATAGCCACTTTCATCAATGGTGTAGGTCGATTCGCTGAGTTGATCAACCACCTCCAAATCAAAACCGGTGAATGAATTGATCATATTGATCTGCAATGCGCGATCCTTCATTCCCACAAGTTGAATGGAGGTCATTTTTCCCGGCGGGTCATCTCGGAGGTGTTGGTATTCACCATAGGCAATTTTTCTAAAAAGAGCATAAATGATTTGTTCCGTTTCAGCATCCGTTTTATGAACCCAAGTTTGATCTACGTTTGTGGATTCAGAAAATTCAATGTATCCCCAATGTTCGGGTAAATGCATATTGATAACCCCCTGTGGAGACCATACCCAGTTATTTTCTCGCAGAAATTTACCGTTTTCTTTTTTTCTGTAATAACGGTTATCGATTAAATCATGTTCCCATTGTACCCTAGAAAAGTTGATGCGCCATTGTTCCCCTATTTTGGGTTGACCCCCGGGGGAGCCTTTGAGTTCTGAAAGGGCTAGCATGGGAATGGCCATTTCCACCGACCAGTATTGATCTATGTCTTTGGGGTTGTTTAATGTCCCTTCTACATGCACTGCTGATTTTAAGTCGGGTAAGTTCCAATAAAACAGAGGCTTGCCTTTGGTGTTGTAGGGTCTGTTGAGCAGGAGATCCCAAACGGTATTCAAAGCATTGATTTCAATCTCACCATAATTGTGATTGCTATTGGAAGGACTAATAAATACTTCAAAGTCATTATTGTAAAAGATAATGGTGTCCCGCTTTTTTAGCGTTGCCCATATGTGTTTTTCCTCCAAATGAGCGAAAATGTAGAGAAAGTCCTCATCCCAAAGCATTTTGAGTCGGGTCTTTTGATTGGGTATTTTATCGCCCTCTATGTCGATAAAATCTTCGGTAAAGGGTGCTTTTTTCCAGCTTGGATCTTCCTCCCTACCGTCTATTACAAGGGATTGATCTGCCCGGGGAATGATATAAGTTCGGGGATTAATAAGCTCGCCCGTAATGTCAATAAAGACCGTTTCTTTTTTACAAGAAAAATGGCATAAAACAACAATCCATAACAAGCATATTGAAATCCGTAGTTGGGAAAACATGGTATTGGCATTTAACCCTTTAATGTGGCGGCGAGATACTCTCTGTTCATACGAGCGATGTTCTCCAAAGAAATTCCCTTCGGACACTCCACTTCGCAGGCCCCTGTATTGGTACAATTTCCAAATCCTTCTTCATCCATCTGGTTGACCATGTTGAGAACCCTATCGGTGGCTTCTACTTTTCCCTGGGGTAAAAGGGCATACTGCGAAACTTTGGCCGAAACGAATAGCATGGCCGAAGCATTTTTACAGGAGGCAACACAGGCGCCACAACCGATACAGCTTGCTGCATCAAAAGCCTTATCTGCATCGTGTTTGTCGATGGGGATTGCGTTGGCATCTTGGGTATTCCCTGAAGTATTGACACTCACAAAACCCCCGGCCTGTTGGATGCGGTCAAAAGCTGAACGATCCACTGTCAGGTCTTTGATTACCGGAAAAGCATTGGCTCTAAAGGGTTCGATGGTGATGGTGTCCCCGTCTTTGAACTTACGCATGTGCAACTGGCAGGTGGTCACCAATCGGTCAGGACCATGGGCCTCTCCATTGATAAACATGGAACACATCCCGCAGATGCCCTCACGACAATCGTGATCAAATGCCACGGGGTCTTCCCCATTTTCAATGAGCTGTTCGTTGTGCATGTCCATCATCTCCAAAAAGGACATGTCCGGAGAAACCCCTGCAACGGAATAGGTAACCATTTCCCCTTTTGCATCAACGTTGGCTTGTCGCCATATTTTAAGTGTCAAATTCATAACTGTTCTTATTTGTAGGAACGTGTTTTAACTTCAATTTCCTCATACTCCAGTTGTTCTTTGTGGAGCTTGGCTTTGGAGGGTTCTCCTTTGTATTCCCAAGCAGAGACAAAGCTAAAATTTTTGTCATCCCGCATGGCCTCTCCCTCAGGAGTCTGAGATTCTTCTCTGAAGTGACCTCCACAAGATTCTGTTCTTTCGAGCGCATCTTTGGCAAATAATTCCCCTAGCTCGAGAAAATCCGCGACTCGTCCCGCTTTGGCCAACTGCTCGTTGAACTCATCGGCGGTTCCGGGAACTTTTACATTTTTGTAGAAATCTTCCCTCAAGGCTTTGATCTCTTCAATGGCATCTTTGAGGCCTTTTTCGTTTCTGGACATACCACATTTGTCCCACATGATTTTACCCAATTTTTTATGGTAGTAATCCACCGAATGTTTTCCCTTGTTGTTGATAAAAGCCTCTATTTGCTTTTTAACTTCTTTTTCTGCGGCTTCAAATTCGGGGGAATCGGTAGAAATGGGTCCGGTTCTGATGTCATCGGCAAGATAGTCTCCAATGGTATAAGGCAGGACAAAATAACCATCCGCCAAACCTTGCATCAATGCGGAAGCCCCTAGGCGGTTGGCCCCGTGATCAGAAAAATTAGCCTCTCCTATGGCATAGCAGCCAGGAATGGAGGTCATCAAATTGTAATCTACCCAAACACCTCCCATGGTGTAGTGAACGGCAGGATAGATCATCATTGGGGTTTCGTAGGGATTTTGGTCTACGATTTTTTCATACATCTGGAAGAGGTTACCGTATTTGGCACGCACCACCTCTTGACCTAGTTTTTTGACGAGTGCCGCATCATTTTCGTCCAGCCCCTTAACGTGTGCTTGCTCCTTACCGTAGCGTGTGATGGCATCTGCAAAGTCGAGATAAACAGCTTCCCCCGTTTTATTGACCCCAAATCCAGCGTCGCAACGCTCTTTGGCCGCTCTGGAAGCTACATCTCTCGGCACAAGGTTTCCAAAAGCTGGATAGCGACGTTCGAGGTAGTAATCCCGATCTTCTTCAGCAATTTCGGTGGGATTTAATTTGCCCGCTCTGATGGCTTTGACGTCCTCCAATTTTTTAGGAACCCATATCCTACCGTCATTTCTTAAGGATTCGGACATCAAAGTCAGTTTGGACTGATGTTCTCCCGAAACGGGAATACAAGTGGGGTGGATTTGTGTAAAACACGGATTGGCAAAATGTGCACCGCGTTTGTGGATTTTCCAAGAAGCCGAAACGTTACTTCCCATGGCATTGGTGGATAGAAAGAATACGTTACCGTAGCCTCCTGAGGCAATCACCACCGCATGGGCGCTGTGTCTTTCGATTTCTCCATTGACCAGGTTTCGGGTAATGATACCCCTTGCTTTTCCACCAACCACCACCAAATCCATCATTTCGTGGCGGTTGTACATTTTAATTTTTCCACGACCAATTTGTCGGTTCATTGCAGAATAAGCCCCGAGCAACAACTGTTGACCGGTTTGTCCCTTGGCGTAAAAAGTTCGGGATACCAATACCCCTCCAAAAGAGCGATTGTCCAGCAGTCCGCCGTAATCTCTCGCAAAAGGGACTCCTTGGGCCACACACTGGTCTATGATATTGGTCGATACCTCAGCCAAACGGTATACGTTGGCTTCACGCGATCGATAATCTCCCCCTTTAATGGTATCATAGAACAAACGATAGGTAGAATCGCCATCGCCTTGGTAGTTTTTGGCGGCATTGATCCCGCCTTGGGCTGCAATAGAATGGGCCCTTCGGGGAGAATCCTGAAAACAAAACGTTTTTACATTGTAGCCCAATTCGGCCAGTGTGGCTGAAGCAGAGGCCCCCGCCAATCCAGTACCAACTACTATAACATCGATCAACCTTTTATTGGCAGGACTGACCAAATTAATATTACTTTTATGATTGGTCCATTTTTCGGACAAACTTCCCGCAGGTATTTTTGAATCTAACTTTGCCATTTGATTATCCGTTTAAATGATGAAAAATTGCTATAAAAATAAAACCAGCAGGAATTAAGAGCGCAAAAGCAACGGTAAACCATTTGATTCCGCGCGTATATTTGTTGTTGAGCCCCACAGACTGGAAAGAAGAAGCAAATCCGTGGTAGAGGTGCAATGCTAAAAAAACAAAGGATAGTGAATAAATGGTTACCCTGACAGGGCTGTGAAACTTATGAACCAATTCACCGTAATATCGATTGGGATCTTTGGGAAGAAACTCGATGTATTTGTAATTCATTTCTGGCACCCAAAAATCGTAAAAGTGCAAACCCAAAAAAGACAGGACGACTATTCCTGATAGGATCATGTTCCGAGACAACCAACTGGAATTGGCTGACCCCTTAAAAGAAGCATACTTGGTGGTTCTGGAGCGGTTGTTTTTGTATTCCAACACAAAACCCATCAAAAAATGAAAAAGTACACCAAAGATCAAGATGGGCTGTAAAACAAATTGCACCACAGGATTGTTGCCCATAAAATGGGAGAGAAAATTAAAGGTCTTTTCACTAAAAACCGAAGTAATGTTGATGGTGAAATGTTGACCCAAAAAAAGGATTAAAAAAAGTCCCGATAAGGCCATAGCTACCTTTCGTGCAATCGTAGTAGAAATCATTTCTCTTGGTTTATCATAACAAAATTAGTCCATAAAGCTTGAAAAGAAAAGCCTGGATGATTAAATTTTTCAATTGTATTGTGAATGTGATTTTTGTTGAACGTTATTTAGGAATGACCATAAAATGTATTCATTTAATTCAACAATCTTTATGGATATGGCCTTCCACTCCGTTGAATTTTAATATTTTTAGGGGCTTGAAACATCAAAACCTCTCCGATGCGCTATCGCCCTTTATCATCAGATCTTTATTCGAAAAACAGGAATCAGTTCATGCAGGCAATGGAGCCAGGAGGTTTGGCAGTATTTAACTCCAATGACATTTATCCAATCAGTGCAGACAGCACCCTTCCTTTTGCCCAGCACCGCGATATTTTTTACCTCAGTGGAATCGACCAAGAGGAAAGTATTTTACTCTTGTTCCCAGACGCCAAAGCTCCCGAATATCGGGAAATATTATTCATCAAAAAAACCAGTGAACTGATTGCCATTTGGGAGGGACAAAAACTTACACAATCGAGTGCAACTGAACTTTCAGGGGTGAAAACCGTCCTTTGGTTGGATGATTTTGAAAAAGAGTTTGACCGATTGGCTATGGAGGCCAAAGTTTTCTATTTCAATACCAATTCACACAGTCGGGCAAAAGTGGAAACGCAAACCCGAGAGGATCGATTCATCAAATGGGCGAAATCAAAATTCCCCAATCATCCCAGTAAAAACAGTAATTTTATTTTGCACAAGCTACGTGCGGTTAAAGACCAAGAAGAAATTGATCAAATCAAAAATGCGATTGCCATCACAGAAAAAGGATTCCGAAGGATTTTGCCTTTTATTAAACCAGGGGTTTGGGAGTATGAAATTGAAGCGGAGTATGCTCATGAATTTTTAAAAAACCGTTCTGGTGGTTTTGCCTACTCCCCCATCATTGCTTCGGGTAAAAACAGCAATGTTCTGCATTATATTGACAACAATAACCGTTGCCAAGAAGGGGATTTGATCCTTATGGATGTTGGAGCAGCATATGGAAACTACTCCAGTGATATGACCCGAACCGTTCCAGTTTCAGGAAAATTCACCCCCAGACAAAGAGCCGTCTATGAAGCTGTTTTACGGGTAGAAGAAGCGGCCATGCAGCTACTGATCTCGGGAGCCTTTATCAAAGAATACCACCAAGAAGTGGGTAAAATCATGACTGACGAGTTGATCGGTTTGGGGCTATTGGATAAAATCACAGTAAAAAATCAAGATCCCGAAAAACCAGCCTACAAAAAATATTTCATGCATGGAACTTCTCACCATTTGGGTTTGGATACGCACGACTATGGTTCCATGGATACCCCATTACAAGCCAATATGGTGCTTACTGTTGAACCCGGTATTTACATTCCTGAAGAAAATTTTGGAATTCGAATCGAGGACGATGTGGTCATCCAAGAACAGGGTCCACCCCTAAACTTGATGCAAAATATCCCGAAAGATCCCGATGAAATTGAGCAACTGATGCAATCAAATTAAAGCTCAGGAAAATCAAGGAGTTCTTTGAGTGAAATTTTTAAAGCTCTTGAAATTTTCAATAGGGTTTTGAACGTGGGATTGGTTCCTCCCAATTCTATCCTCCTCAGGGCAGATTCCTCCATCTCAGCCAAATCACTCAGTTGTGGCTGCGTAAGGGCTCTTTCCTTTCTTAAAATAGAAATTCTTTTCCCTAATGCTTTGATTAGAATATTATCGGAATCTTCCAAACTATGGGCTTATGAGAGGTAAGCTAAGTTTTGTAGGAAGATTTTTACAGAACATATTTGTTCTGTAAAAAGGGTTTTCTTATATTAGCACTAGATCTTTGGATTAGTATCCTTGGTTTTGCAACCACACCCTTTCCCGCAGCTTTGATCGGTTGCGGGATTGTTGTTTGGTCTGAATTTATTTACCAAGAAAACCACAGACCCAACGCCTAGTAGTATCGCTATTGTGGTTTGCAAAATCTCCATTATTTAAGCATTTGATACGCCAATAGGGCTGCAAGATAAGCAATGAGGGTCATAGAAAAAAGTTGAATCGTGGGCCATTTCCAGCTGTTGGTTTCTTTTTTGACAATGGCTAAGGTACTCATACATTGCATGGCAAAAGCATAAAAAAGCATCAGTGAAATACCGGTTGCAAGGTTGAACCTCGGCAATCCGTTTTTCCTTTTTTCTCCCGCCATCCTGTTTTTGATGGTCTCTTGTGTATCACTTTCCACGCTATAGATGGTGGCCAGCGTACCTACAAATACTTCTCGGGCAGCAAATGAACTGATCAAAGCAATGCCTATTTTCCAATCGTATCCTAAAGGGCGAATCAGAGGTTCTATCGTTTTTCCCAGCACACCGATGTAGGAGTTTTCCAACTTGAAAGCGGCGATTTTACACTCCAATACTTCTGGTTCTATGGGTTGATCGGCATATTCTTGGGTGATGATCTGCTCCGCATTTGAGAAGTTTTTGCCAGGGCCAAATGAAGCCATAAACCACAACAAAATGGAGATCGCTAAAATGATTTTACCCGCTTCAATGACAAATGATCGGGTTTTTTCCCAAACGGTGAGTAAAACATTTTTGAGAAGGGGCAGTTTATAGTTGGGCATTTCGACCACGAAATAGGACTTGTTGGGCGACTTCAAAAAGTTATTGAGTACAGAAGCGGAAAGGATCGCCATCAGGAAGCCCAAAAAATAAAGCCCCATCAAGGTCAATCCTTGATAGTTGAATCCCAACAGTCGTCCATCGGGTATCACCAAGGCAATGAGGATCAAATACACGGGCAAGCGCGCAGAGCAAGTAGTAAAGGGAACCACCAAAATGGTAATGAGTCGCTCTTTCCAATTTTCAATGTTGCGGGTGGCCATCACAGCAGGAATGGCACATGCTGTTCCCGAAATCAAAGGAACAACGCTCTTTCCACTAAGGCCAAATCTTCTTAACCCACGATCCATCAAAAATACGACTCTACTCATGTAGCCGGTCTCTTCCAAAACAGAAATGAATAAAAACAAAAATGCAATTTGTGGAATGAAAATAACAATGCCTCCCAAACCCGAAATGACACCCTCTGCAAGTAGATCGGTTAATATCCCAGCAGGCATTTGGTTTTTAATCCATTCACTCAACTGGGCAAAACTGGAATCTATCATGTCCATAGGGACGCTACTCCATTCAAAAATGGCTTGAAAAATCATTAATAGAATCAAGAAAAAAATGGCATAACCCCAAAATTTATGGATCATAATATTGTCCAACTGGATTCTCAGATCTTTTGCCTCCTTGCGGTTCACTTCGTAGGTTGCTTTGAGAATTTGGTTAATCATTTGGTAGCGTTTGATCGTCTCTCGCTGTTGTAATTTTTTCAGGTAGGTTTTGGTCTGGGTTTTAAAGTGAGTCGTGTCCTCGACTTTTTTTCTTTCCAGTTGCATAAAATTTACATCTTGGGTGATGACCAACCAGAGTTTGTATAAGGATTGGTTTGGGAAGGCTTTTTCCAAATTTTCAAAGTAGGTTGGATCGATTTCTTTGGGATTCATTAGGGGCGTGGTCGAAATGGAGCGGTATTCCACGAGGATTTGTTTGAGTTGATCCACTCCCGAGTTGCGTCTCGTACTCACCAAAACAACTTTGGTATTGAGTTTTTCCTCCAGCTTTTCCATGTCAATTTTGATGCCTTTCCTTTGCATCTGATCGGACATATTGATCAATAAAACTGTTGGGATTTCCAAGTCTTTGATCTGGGTAAATAAGAGTAGATTTCGTTTGAGGTTTTCCACCTCAGTTACCACCACTGCAACATCGGGATAATCGGGATTGTTTTTATTGAGTAACAACTCAACGACCACACTCTCATCCATAGAGGAGGCGTTGATGCTGTAGGTACCTGGAAGATCTAAAATTCTGGCTTTGGTCACTCGATCCAATCGGCAGCTTCCTTGTTTTTTTTCAACAGTAATACCAGGGTAGTTTCCTACCTTTTGATTCAAACCGGTGAGGGCATTAAAGACGGAGGTTTTTCCCGTATTGGGATTTCCGATGAGGGCAACATTGATGTTTTTAATCATCCACCAGTGGTTTTACCATAATGTGTTGGGCAACCTCTTTTCTAATGGCCAAGTGTACTTCCTCTATTCTCAAATAAAGCGGGTCCCGAAAGGGAGCCCAATAGAGCAATGCTATTTCGTTTCCGGGAAGGCATCCCATTTCAATCAATTTCAAAGGCAGCGATTCTGTTTCTATGGATTCGATGATCGCTTTTTGCCCTGGGGCCAATTGATGAAGTGGCAGCATTATTTAGAATGATTTTAAAAAACAAAAATATAAATTTTGAACGATCTTAATGCTGAATAAACTTATTTTATGAAGGGAAATATTCCTCCATCAACCAGTCCAATTCCTCCAATAACCTGTCGATTTCATTCAGATCGGTTCCGTCATAAAAGCCTCTGATTCTGCTTTCTGGATCGACCAAGATGAAGTTTTCTGTATGGATCATATCAAAAGGGCCTCCATCTCCATCCTCTTTTACTGCCAGATAAGATTTTCTAGCCAATTCGTAAATTACTTTTTTATCTCCTGTGACCAAATGCCATTTATTATCGATTACTCCCTTTTCCAAGGCGTATTTTTTGAGTTGGGCAACAGAATCCATTTTAGGAGTTACGGAATGAGATAGGAGCATCACATTGGGGTTGTTTTTTATTTTTTCTTGTACTTTGATAAGGTTGTCAGTCATGGCAATACAGATCGTAGGACAGGTGGTAAAAAAGAAATCCGCCACATAGATTTTCCCTTTGAAATCATTTTGAGTAACGGTTTTACCGTTTTGGTTGGTCAGCGAGAAATCGGCAATGCGATGGTATTTCTTTTGATGCTGAATGGTACTGTCCACCAATTCAAAATTAACCATAGCTGGTTGGTAGATGGGTAGTTTTTTGACCGGCAACAGGGCATTGTAAAACAATAGTAGTATGATGGCAGAAAGGATTGCGAATAGGCTGAGAAACTTTCTGTATTAAGAAACGTCATACAGGGATAAAGATACACCATAAAAATATAAAAGATTTATGCCTAAGGTTTTTGTGGAAATGGGGTCGTAATGTGGCTAAAATTGGTATTTTTGGTCTCCAAAAAATGATGAGCTATGGAACCTATGGTAATGAAGGGCATTCAACTACTACTGAGTTTGTCTCTATTGATTGTTTTGCATGAATTGGGTCATTTTATTCCTGCCAAAATATTTAAAACTCGTGTAGAAAAGTTCTTTCTCTTTTTCGATGTCAAGTTTGCTTTGTTTAAAAAGAAATTTGGAGACACGGTTTATGGCATTGGTTGGTTGCCACTGGGGGGCTATGTCAAGATATCGGGAATGATCGATGAAAGCATGGATACCGAACAGATGAAGCAACCAGCAAAACCTTGGGAATTTCGAAGCAAACCGGCTTGGCAAAGACTGATCATCATGCTGGGTGGGGTGACGGTCAACCTCATTTTGGGTTTTCTTATTTACATGATGATTCTTTTTGTTTGGGGGAAAAACACCCTATCCAACAGTGAGCTTCCCATGGGCATGGGGGTATCTCCCTTGGCCAAGGAAATCGGCTTCCAAAAGGGGGATCAAATTCTGTTGGTGGATGGTCAGCCGCTGGAAGTAGCATTGGACATTAACAAAATGTTGTTGATCCGCTCGGTAGAAACCGTCGAGGTTCAACGTGCCAATGGCCAAAAAGAATTGATCCAAATCCCCAAAAATTTCGGAGATCGCATGTTCAGCTCAGGTCAAATGAATGTTTTGTACCCACGATTTCCTGCGGTTATAGACAGTGTTTTACCAGATCAAGGGGCTTACAAAGCCGGATTTAATGCTGGAGATCAAATTATCGCTGCCAACGATCAAGTGATTGAAGATTGGCAGGAACTCAGTGACTTCAATAACAAAAATCCAAGTCAAGAAATCAGCTATGTGGTCCTGCGCGAAGAAAATCGCGACACCTTGAACCTGGTTTTGGATGCACAAGGAAAGATGGGGGTCTTTCCTGGAAGTAATATCAAGATCAGTACCGTGGAGCTTTCCTTGGGGGAGAGTATCACCGAAGGCTTTAGTTATGGGTATTGGACGCTATACGACTATGTGGCACAGTTCAAATATGTTTTTACCAAAAAAGGCGCTTCCCAACTGGGTGGATTTGGGGCCATTGGAAGTCTGTTCCCATCGACTTGGGATTGGAGGGCCTTTTGGGCCAGTACGGCATTTATTTCTATCATTTTGGCATTCATGAACCTATTGCCAATTCCTGCACTGGACGGGGGGCACGTGATGTTTCTATTGTATGAAATGGTCAGTGGTAAAAAACCCAACGATAAGTTTATGGAATACGCACAGATGATAGGGTTTTTCCTATTGCTTGCCTTAGTTATTTATGCCAATGGAAATGATTTGTTCCGGTTTTTATCGAATTAATTAAGCGCCAGTAACTTCGCATTTTTGATATTTACTATATTTATAGAAATTAAAAATTCGATCGCCATGATGAGGTTTAGCATCAATCCTTTTTTTATTTCTCTTTTTTTGCTTTGCGCTGTTGAAACATTTGCACAAGAGCAGCAGGTAACGATTGAAGATTTCATTGAAGAACACGAGGGTTTTGAAGAAAATGAAGCTGGAGAAATCACCCCAGTCAACATTAAAGAGATCAATAAAAAAATTCGCTTTTTTGTGGAAGAGCGCTACCCTGAGATTGTAGAGTACACACGAAATATCATTTGGGATTCTTACAAGACCTTTTTGAGTCCTTCAAATATTTATCACTACCATACCTTTATTGCCCAAGTAAAAGTGAATGATTTGGAGCGTTTGAAATATGTAGAAGTGGTATACAATCCTTTTATCAAAAAAGTAAAAGGAGATTTTGAATGGATACCAGAAGATGAAGAGTTTTATCTGATCGACGAAAAAGAAGAAAAGAAAGACAATACCCCTGATTTGATCGAGTTGGGCGTCTCCAATCAGGAACAGAAGCCTGTACTCGAAAACTTTATCACCGAACACCAAGGTTTTCTCGATGTGATGGAGCAGAAAAACTTAGCAGATAACGAAATTGTACCCATCAACGTAAACGAAATCAACAAATCCATTCGGGCTTTTGTGAAATCAACCTACAGTAATGTAGAATATACCCGAAATATCATTTGGGATTCTTATACTTCCTTCATCAGCCCATTTGATAAGTTTCATCATCATAACTTTATTGCTCAAGTAAAGGTGAAAGATGTAAAAAGACTCAAATACTTGGAGGTTTTTTACAATCCTAAATCCCAAAAAGTGACCAGTGATTTTGTTTGGATCGAATCCGATGAGGAATTCTACAGGGTCAAAAAAACCGATCAAGAATGAAACGGTCTGATTATATGATTCTAGCGGCTGCATTTTTAAGCTTTCTGTTTTCAGTATATCTTTGGTTCAATGGCCAACAACAGGAAGGACTGTATGTTGGAATTTGGGTGCCCTCCATTTTGGCTGCAGGAGCCTATATTAAACAAATTTCAAAGCCATGAGTATTTCTATCATATTTGCGGTAGGCCTCGTTGTATTTTTCCTCTTTTTATTGGGTATTTTCTTCAATAACAAGGAGGTTAGTCACAGCCGTCGTAACAGAATAGAAAGCGATACGGTGGACTATGACGGTTCAGGGAACTTTGGAAGGATTCCAAATAAAAAGCCAAAAAACAGAGCCATATGAATAGGGATAACTTATTTTTTATATCTTTCCACCTTTGATATATAACTAGATTTATTAACTATATTATGTAATATGAAAACCAAATTGACTTTAACAATTATCGGCACTATTATGGTACTTCAGGCCGTTTTATATGCGGCTTTTGCTCCTTCGGCGGTTGATAAGATGTTTAACGTAGGGGAGGAGGCTGCCCAACTGGCACTCATGTTCCAATATGCCATCAGTCCAGCCTTTTTAATGATTGGACTCATGCTTCTTTTTTCCAGAGGCCTGGCGATTGATGATGCTAAAAAATTATTACTGGCCATTATCATTGCTTATTTACCACTATTCGGTGCCTTTTACCATATGGCTTCATTGCCCTTCACCAATATGGGCATTCCCGATTTTGCCATTGATTTTGTGATGTTTGGATTGGCAGTTTTTACCTATCTAAAACCCAAAGCCTAATTTAGGAAGGAAATCGTTCTTACTGCTTTATATGAATCCCCCATTTTCATTGTGGGGGCTTTTATGCTTTAATATGAGGCCTTGAAAGAGCACATGATGCTATTGTAGGAGTGTTGTATTTATTTCATCCTTAATAAATTAATGCCAAATACTGACCCTATTCAGAACGGCAAGTAAAATTTAATCCACTAAAAGACTTAGTTGTGCTGCATCTTTGAATAAGAGGGGGAGCAAAGAAATTACGAAGGGTTACAGACAATTGAAGTTTGTAATCCTTTTTCTTTTCTCAAGGTT
>JAQCBK010000048.1 GCA_027621505.1 Bacteroidota bacterium
TGTGAGCTCCCAACAGCATAAGAATTAAAATCCGAATTGATTTTTTCATAATGGTTTAATAGATTTAGATATAGTTAACAAAAATTTAACAAAAGTATATTATTTTCTTGACAACATTAAACATAAAAAAAATATTGCAAATATACAATATTTTTTATGTAATTATGAATTAAAATATTTTTTTGAATGTTGAGGCAAAAACATCCACCCTGAGGGGGTTGTTTTAAACGAATTATTTATATTCTGAATTTATATCCCATCATACTTTTGCAGTTATATCTATTGGTTTAATGCTCACTGCACCTAGCGAACTAGCATTATTGGATTTTTCGGATGGTGGATAAGGCATTTTAGTTGGAATAGATGAGACAATCCCCTACTTCCTCCAATTCATTGGCTGGCATTAGTGATATATTGATAGGATTTTCGGAAGTCGCCAGTATATCCTGTACTTCATGGCCCAGATAGCTGAATTCCAAAGTAGCTCTTTCCAATACTTCAATGGTATAGTTTCCATCAAAATCGGTTGATACCCCATTGACCGTTCCCACCTCAATCACGGTGGCTCCTGGTAAAGGCATGCCGTATTTATCGGTAATAATACCGCTTGCACTGATGTTTTGTTAGGCCAGTAGAATAAGTGGGGAAAACAATGCCAAAAAAACCAATCCAATGATCTTTTATAAATATAGTTAACAAATTTTTGTAACCACCCTTTGCAATTTAGGGTTCAAGGACTTTCAAAAAACGCCCTATAGGTGACAATATCTAATTGATAAAGAAGTCCCGAAACTTTCTTCCCTGGATATAAAGCAAAAAAAAAACCACCCGAAAGGGGTGGTTTTCAAACGAGAAATTATTTGTTTAAACAAACCTTAAAGGAGGCAAATGGTTTAATTAATAAAAAATAAAGTCATTGACAATTAAAAACCATTTAATTAATATTTCTATTACTCTGAAAACAAACTGTTTTTATTGACTTTAACAATTTTGCCTTGGGATTTAAGATTGTTTTGATCTATATCACTCAGTTTCCCTACAATACCGATAGCATATTTTTTGTTTTTATTCATTTTTTGGTAAACCTCAATAACATCCTCAAAATTAAGTTGATTGTATAGGGGAAGTTTGTGATCCAATGGGTTGCCATCGTATCCCATTTCATTCCAATTATAAGAATCTATTAAAAAAGAAAACTTATCCTCAGCTTCAACTTCGGAGCCGTTTTTGAGATAATTTTTCACCCCCAACATTCTGTCTGGATATTGGGGCATGTCCTGAATCAATCCTACCAAAACCTCCACAGATTGAGCTGTTTTATCCGCTTGTGTACCGACGTAGCTACTCAATATGGATGTCCAATCTCTATAGATAGGGGTAGATAAAACTGCACCCGCAGCGTAGGCCAATGAAGCTAAATCAATTTTCTCTTTTAATAGAGCTATTTTCTCCTGTTCAAATATAATTGAAGGAGTGGATAATTTAATAGGTGAATTTTATGTTGGATTCAGAGTTGTAAGTTGCCCGAAAACGAAGCAGTTTTTTTTCTGGCTATTTTTTTGTCAGAATTTGTCCCCCATTGAGGGGGGCATAGGGGGAATCATTTTGGGATTAAAGAAGAATAATTTCTAATGGGGATTTTATCCCTCCCATTTTTTTTTAAAAAACTATAAAATTTGGGGATTAAAGGGTTTGAATAGAAAAAAATAATTTCTACATTTGCACGCCCATAAAAATGGGGTTTTTTATAATTATATGCCAACGATAGCACAATTAGTACGAAAAGGAAGAGTCACCATTACCAAGAAGAGTAAATCGGCTGCTTTGGATTCGTGTCCTCAAAGACGTGGGGTTTGCACCCGTGTATATACCACCACGCCTAAAAAGCCGAACTCTGCAATGCGAAAGGTTGCAAGGGTTCGTTTGACCAATGGAAAAGAGGTCAATGCTTACATTCCCGGAGAAGGACACAACCTCCAAGAGCACTCGATAGTATTGGTACGTGGCGGAAGAGTTAAGGACTTACCGGGAGTCCGTTATCACATTGTAAGAGGGGCACTGGACACCGCCGGAGTGGAAGGTCGCCTGCAACGCCGATCCAAATATGGCGCCAAACGACCTAAAAAATAGCCTGAATTCCTTTACTGACTAATCATGAGAAAAAGACAAGCAAAAAAGCGCCCCCTGCTTCCCGATCCTAAGTTTAACGACCAACTGGTTACCCGTTTTGTGAACATGTTGATGTGGGATGGTAAAAAGTCCGTGGCTTTTAATATATTTTACGATGCGATGGATATCGTTGAAGAGCGCAATCAAGATGAAGAGAAAACGCCACTTGAGCTGTGGAAAGATGCCCTATCCAATGTGATGCCTCACGTTGAGGTAAGAAGCAGAAGGGTAGGAGGAGCTACTTTTCAAATACCAATGCAAATTCGTCCCGACAGAAAAGTTTCTTTGGCCATGAAGTGGTTAATAACTGCAGCGCGAAAGCGAAATGAGAAATCAATGGCCTTACGCCTTGCCCAAGAGGTTTTGGCTGCCGCCAAACAAGAAGGTGCCGCGGTAAAGAAAAGAGTAGATACCCACAAAATGGCCGAAGCCAACAAAGCATTCTCACACTTCAGATTTTAATCAAAAATGGCAAGAGATTTAAAATACACACGAAACATCGGGATTGCTGCGCACATTGATGCAGGGAAAACCACCACTACCGAAAGGATATTGTTTTATACCGGTGTGAGTCATAAAATTGGAGAGGTGCACGACGGTGCAGCCACCATGGACTGGATGGAGCAAGAGCAAGAAAGAGGGATCACCATTACTTCTGCAGCCACCACCTGTACCTGGCAGTTTCCAACAGAACAAGGTCAACCCACAGCGGATGCTCACAGTTATCACTTCAACATCATCGATACCCCTGGCCACGTAGATTTTACGGTTGAGGTAAACCGATCACTCAGAGTGCTTGATGGATTGGTTTTTTTATTTTCAGCCGTCGACGGGGTAGAGCCACAGTCTGAAACCAACTGGCGTTTGGCCGATAACTACAAAGTACCTCGTATTGGATTTGTCAATAAGATGGACCGACAGGGATCCAATTTTTTGGGGGTTTGCAAGCAAGTACGTGAGATGCTCAAATCCAATGCCGTTCCCATTGTTTTGAACATTGGAGACGAGGAGGATTTTAAGGGTATTGTCGACTTGGTAAAAAACAGAGCCATTGTTTGGCATGACGATAATTTCGGTTCCACTTTTGATGTCATTGACATTCCAGATGAACTAAAAGAGGAATCAGAAACCCTAAGGGGGGAGTTGATCGAGGCTGTGGCCGAGTACGACGAAAACCTCTTGGAAAAATATTTCGAAGATCCCCAATCCATCACTGAAGACGATGTGCACAACGCTTTGCGAGCAGCAACTCAAGAGATGAGTATCATTCCAATGATTTGTGGGTCCTCCTTTAAAAATAAGGGAGTTCAGTTTCTACTGGACGCGGTATGTCGTTACTTGCCTTCTCCCGAAGACAAAGAGGCTATCGTGGGAACCGATCCCAACTCTGATAAAGAGTTGGCAAGAAAACCCGATGCCAAAGAACCTTTTTCAGCTCTAGCCTTTAAAATTGCTACCGATCCATATGTAGGTCGCTTGGCATTTTTTAGAGCCTATTCTGGAAGGTTGGATGCTGGATCCTACGTATTGAACAACCGTACTGGCAAAAAAGAGCGAATCTCTAGGATCTATCAGATGCACTCCAACAAGCAAAATGCCATAGATTTTATAGAGGCAGGAGATATTGGCGCAGCCGTAGGATTTAAAGATATCAAAACTGGAGACACCCTTTCTGCAGAAAACGCTCCCATCATTTTGGAAAGTATGGACTTCCCCGATCCAGTAATTGGTATTGCGGTGGAGCCCAAAACCAAGGCTGATGTGGACAAGCTCGGCATGTCTTTGGCCAAACTCGCAGAAGAAGATCCTACTTTCCAAGTAAAAACCGACGAAGCCTCAGGGCAGACGGTTATTTCCGGAATGGGTGAATTGCACTTGGACATCATCATCGATCGATTGCGACGAGAATTTAAAGTAGAGGTAAACCAAGGACAACCACAAGTGGAATACAAAGAGGCACTCACAGCCGCTGCGGATCACCGAGAAGTCTATAAAAAACAAACGGGAGGTCGTGGTAAATTTGCCGACATCGTCTTTACACTCGAGCCTGCCGAAGAAGGCAAAGTTGGGCTGGAGTTCGTGAATGAGATCAAAGGAGGAAATATCCCCAAAGAATATATCCCTTCTGTTGAAAAAGGATTTAGAGATTCCATGAAAAACGGACCATTGGCCGGTTTTGAAGTGGATGCGATGAAAGTAACTTTAAAAGACGGATCTTTCCACCCTGTGGATTCAGATTCGCTCTCTTTCGAATTGGCGGCTAAAATTGGATTCAAACAATCTGCAAAAGCAGCCCGAGCGGTCATCATGGAACCCATTATGAAACTGGAGGTTTTGACTCCCGAAGAAAATATGGGAGACATCGTAGGAGATTTGAACCGTAGAAGAGGTCAAGTGAACTCTATGGATGACAGAGCTGGATCCAAAGTGGTTAGAGCTGAGGTTCCACTATCGGAAATGTTTGGTTATGTAACCGCTTTGAGAACCCTCTCATCGGGTCGAGCTACTTCAACCATGGAATTTGATCACTATGCTGAAACACCGAGTAATATCTCAGAAAGTGTCATCGCAGCGGTAAAAGGAAATAACGAATAAAGCACAGCAGATGAGCCAAAAAATTAGAATAAAATTAAAATCCTACGATCATAATTTGGTGGACAAGTCTGCTGACAAGATTGTAAAGACTGTAAAAACAACGGGTGCTGTAGTAACGGGTCCCATCCCATTGCCCACACACAAGAAGATTTTTACCGTATTGCGTTCTCCTCACGTCAATAAGAAATCTAGAGAACAATTCAAATTAAATTCATACAAACGCCTTTTGGACATCTACAGTTCCTCTTCAAAGACCATTGATGCTTTGATGAAATTGGAGTTGCCCAGTGGTGTTGAAGTAGAAATCAAAGTATAACTAATAAACAATAATAATGTCTGGGTTAATAGGAAGAAAAATCGGCATGACCAGTCTCTTTGACGAAAAAGGGAAAAACATCCCTTGTACGGTATTGGAGGTTGGGCCATGTGTGGTTACCCAAGTCAGAACCAAAGCGGTTGACGGGTATGATGCACTTCAACTGGGTTTCGATGACAAGGCAGAAAAAAGAGCCAGCAATGCCTCCAAAGGGCATTTCAAAAAAGCAAATACGGCTCCTAAAAAAAAGCTCGTCGAATTCCAGAATTTTAAAGAAGAATACAAATTAGGGGACACCATTACGGTGGACCATTTTAACGAAGGAGAGTTTGTCGATGTCTCTGGAACTTCCAAAGGGAAAGGTTTCCAAGGGGTGGTAAAACGACACGGATTTGGAGGTGTTGGACAAGCTACTCACGGTCAACACAACCGTTTGAGAGCCCCTGGTTCCATCGGAGCTGCTTCTTATCCTGCAAGGGTGTTTAAAGGAATGCGAATGGCGGGTCAAACCGGAAACCAAAAGGTTAAAGTGCAAAACTTATCTATTGTTAAAGTTGTTGCTGACAAAAATCTTTTGGTGGTAAAAGGCTGTGTTCCTGGTCATAAAAATTCATACATAATCGTTCGGAAATAATGGAAGTATCAGTACTGAATAATAAAGGAAAGGAAACCGGAAGAAAGGTGAAGTTAAGCCCAACGGTTTTTGGAATCGACCCCAACGATCATGCCATTTATCTGGATGTAAAGCAACATTTGGCCAACAAAAGGCAAGGAAACCATAAGTCCAAAGAGCGAGCAGACATTGTTGGAAGTACCCGGAAGATCAAAAAGCAAAAAGGAACCGGTACTGCCAGAGCAGGGAGTATCAAGAATCCCCTCTTTAGAGGAGGAGGACGTATTTTTGGCCCCACCCCGAGAGATTATAGCCAAAAGGTTAATAAAAAAGTCAAAAGACTGGCCAGAAAATCTGCTTTGAGTATTAAAGCGAAAGAAAAGTCCATACTGGTTATTGAAGATTTCAAGATGGATGCTCCCAAGACAGCTGCTTATAATGATGTTCTAAATGCATTGGGCATTTCTAGCAAAAAGTCTTTGGTGGTCTTGGGTGAACCGAATAATAATGTATATTTGTCCTCTCGAAATTTAGCTCACTCTAAAGTTGTAACTAACTCAGAACTAAATACTTATCAAATAACCAACGCCACGACTTTGGTCTTATTTGAAAGTGCTGTAGCCGAAATAGAGAACATTTTAAACAAAGCCTAACGCAATGGATATTTTAATTAAACCTATAATTACAGAAAAAGCCACCACCGCCAGTGAGCTTCTCAATTGTTATAGTTTTTTGGTGAATACCAAAGCGAACAAGGTGGAAATCAAAAAAGCTGTTGAAGCTGCCTACGGTGTTTCGGTTGAGAAAGTGAGAACCCTCAACTACGGCCCCGAACGCAAAACGAAATATACCAAAACTGTTATCCAGTCAGGAAAAACCAACGCCACCAAAAAAGCAGTGGTTCAGGTTGCCGAAGGGGATACCATAGATTTTTATAGTAATCTTTAATCGCGTCTAATGTCAGTAAGAAAATTAAAACCGGTAACCCCCGCGCAGCGATTTAGAGTAGTAAATGGATTTGACGCAATTACTACTGATAAGCCGGAAAAGAGCTTGCTCGTTCCGAAAAAGCGTACCGGAGGAAGAAATAACAGAGGGAAAATGACCGTCCGCCACCGTGGTGGGGGTCATAAAAAAAGGTATCGATTGATCGATTTCAAACGAAACAAATTTGATGTTGTTGCCGAGGTAAAATCAATTGAATACGACCCCAACCGTTCTGCTTTTATCGCTTTGTTGGAATACAAAGACGGTGAAAAGCGTTATATCATCGCTCAGAATGGTCTCCAAGTCGGCCAAAAAATTAGTTCAGGAGAAAAGGCCTCGCCCGAAGTAGGGAATGCCCTTTACTTGTCTAAGATCCCGTTGGGTACCATCATCTCTTGTATAGAGATGAGTCCCGGAGCTGGTGCTGTAATTGCCAGAAGTGCTGGTGCATTTGCTCAGTTGATGGCACGCGACGGAAAATTGGCCACCATTAAATTGCCTTCGGGTGAAACCCGAAGCCTACTCACCAGTTGTATGGCTACTATCGGTGTGGTTTCCAATTCGGATCATCAATTATTGGTCTCTGGTAAAGCGGGCCGTTCCCGATGGATCGGAAGAAGACCCAGAACGCGTCCAGTTGCCATGAACCCTGTGGATCATCCCATGGGTGGAGGAGAAGGTCGTGCTTCAGGTGGACACCCAAGATCTAAAAATGGTATTCCTGCCAAAGGATTTAGAACCCGTTCTAAAACTAAGGCCAGTAATAAATTTATAATCGAACGCAGAAAAAAATAATCATCTATGGCTCGTTCATTAAAAAAAGGTCCTTTCGTTGCCCTCAGCCTTGAAAAAAAGGTTCAGAAAAACGTGGAAGAAAACAAAAAAACAGTGATCAAGACCTGGTCACGTGCTTCATTGATCACTCCAGATTTTGTTGGTCAAACCATTGGAGTCCACAACGGTCGTCAGTTTGTTCCTGTTTACATCACGGAAAACATGGTGGGACATAAACTTGGTGAATTCTCCCCCACGCGTTCTTTTAGAGGACATGCAGGGGCAAAAAATAAAGGAAAAAAATAATTTACGGCAATGGGAAAACGTAAAAGAGAAGCGGCAGCAGCCACCAAAGAGGCCAATAAAAGCATTGCTTTTGCTAAGTTGAACAATTGCCCTACCTCTCCTAGAAAAATGCGATTGGTCGCCGATCAGGTTAGGGGTGAAGATGTCAATAAAGCATTGGCCATCTTAAAATTTAGCCCAAAAGAAGCCTCAAGAAAATTGGAAAAGCTTTTGATCTCTGCCATTTCAAACTGGCAAGCCAAGAATGAGGAGGCCGATGTTGAAAAGGCTGCTTTATTTGTAAAAGAAATTAAAGTAGATGGTGGAAAAATGTTGAAACGCCTGCGTCCAGCTCCGCAAGGAAGAGCACATAGAATCAGAAAGCGCTCGAATCACGTTACCGTGGTTCTTGGTGCTAATAACACAGACAATTAATATGGGACAGAAAACCAATCCTATCGGTAATCGCTTGGGAATCATCAGAGGATGGGACTCCAACTGGTATGGTGGTCGCAATTATGGAGATAAACTCGCTGAGGACGAAAAAATCAGAAAGTACATCCATGCACGATTGGCCAAAGCCAGTGTTTCCAATGTAATCATTGAACGTACACTCAAGCTGATCACGGTTACAATCACCACCGCCCGTCCGGGTATTATCATCGGAAAAGCGGGTCAAGAAGTCGATAAGCTTAAGGAGGAATTGAAAAAAATTACCAACAAAGACATTCAGATCAATATTTTTGAAATCAAACGTCCTGAGTTGGATGCCCAGTTGGTTGCTGCAAGCGTTGCCCGACAAATAGAAAGTAGAATTTCTTATCGCCGCGCCATAAAAATGGCGATCGCTGCATCCATGCGCATGAACGCTGAGGGGATTAAGATCCAAATTTCTGGCCGTTTGAACGGAGCAGAGATGGCCCGATCTGAATCCTATAAAGAAGGAAGAATTCCACTGTCCACTTTCAGAGCAGATATAGACTATGCCTTGGTGGAAGCCCACACTACCTACGGGCGTTTGGGGATAAAAGTTTGGATAATGAAAGGTGAGGTTTTTGGTAAAAGAGAACTTTCCCCCTTAGTAGGGATGTCCAAAAAAACCGGAGGCGTTGGCAACAAAGGGGCCGGAGCCGGTGGACGTCAGCAAAGAAGAAGAAACAACAATAATCGATAGGTAAAATGTTACAACCTAAAAGAACCAAATTCCGAAAAGCCCAAAAGGGACGTATGAAGGGGAATTCCCTCAGGGGAAGTCAACTCTCCAATGGTATGTTTGGTATCAAGTCCTTGGATTCCAAATTCATCACCTCAAGACAGATTGAGGCGGCGCGGATTGCAGCTACTCGTTATATGAAGCGGGAGGGGCAGTTGTGGATTAAGATATTCCCAGACAAACCCATCACCAAAAAGCCTTTGGAAGTACGAATGGGAAAAGGAAAAGGAGCACCTGAATATTTTGTCGCCATCGTAAAGCCCGGTAGAATCATGTTCGAAGTAGCTGGGGTATCCTTAGATGTTGCCAAAGAGGCATTGAGACTGGCCGCTCAAAAATTGCCTGTAAAAACCAAATTTGTCATTGCCAAAGACTTTCAAGCTTAATAGGATAAGAACATGAAACAGTCAGAAATCGAAAAGCTATCCTTGGAGGATCTCAAAGACAAATTGCAGGAACAACAAAAACAGTTGTCCGATCTGAAAATGAATCATGCAGTGAGCCCATTAGAAAACCCATTACAAATCAAAATTGCAAGAAAGACAGTGGCTCGTTTGCTAACAGCTATTAGTGCTAAAGAAAACGAAATTATCGCCTGAGGATATGGAAAAAAGAAATTTAAGAAAAGAACGTATCGGTATCGTGACCAGCAATAAAATGGAAAAATCCATCGTTGTATCAGAGGTCAAAAGGGTAAAACACCCCATGTACGGTAAATTCGTTTTGAAAACAAAAAAATATGTCGCGCACGATGACCTCAATGATTGCAATATCGGCGATACAGTTAAAATAATGGAAACCCGTCCTTTGAGTAAATCCAAATGCTGGCGACTGGTCGAAATAATAGAAAGAGCTAAGTAAACATGTTACAACAAGAATCCAGATTAAAAGTAGCCGACAATACAGGAGCCAAAGAAGTTTTGGCCATCAGGGTATTGGGAGGAACCAAAAGAAGATATGCCTCACTCGGTGACAAGATCGTTGTTTCTGTCAAAGAAGCCGCTCCTTCAGGGACGGTCAAGAAAGGACAAGTATCTCAAGCCGTTGTTGTCCGCACTACAAAAGAGGTGCGAAGAGCCGATGGATCATACATCCGTTTTGACGACAATGCTTGTGTATTGTTGAATCCCACTGGAGAGATGAGAGGAACACGTGTTTTTGGTCCTGTGGCAAGAGAGTTGAGAGACAAACAATTTATGAAAATCGTATCACTAGCACCCGAGGTGCTTTAACTTATGATTATGACTAAAATAAAAATCAGAAGAGACGATAAAGTGCTGGTCATTGCAGGGGAACATAAGGGGAGTGAAGGAAAGGTCATTAAAGTCCTTCGCGATCAAAATAAAGCCATCGTTGAAGGGGTCAATATGATCAAGAAACACGCCAAGCCAAGTGCCCAAAACCCTCAGGGAGGAATCATAGAAAAAGAAGCCCCCATACACATTTCTAACCTGTCTTTAACTACCCCTGATGGAGAAGCTACTCGCATTGGGATCAGAGATGAAGATGGATTGAAGGTACGATATGCAAAAAAAAATAACGAAGTAGTGTAATGAGTTATCAATCAAGACTTAAGCAAGAATACAACGAACGCATTGTGGCTGCCCTGAAAGAGGAGTTTGGCTACGCCAATGTGATGCAGGTTCCTAAGTTGCAAAAAATTATAATCAGCAGGGGGGTGGGGGCTGCCGTAGCCGACAAGAAACTGATCGACTACGCCATCGAAGAGTTGACTGGAATTTCAGGTCAAAAAGCAGTTGCTACCATTTCCAAAAAGGACGTTGCAGCCTTCAAGCTTAGAAAAGGAATGCCCATCGGTGCTAAAGTTACCCTAAGGGGAGAACGTATGTATGAGTTTTTAGACCGATTGGTCACCATCGCTTTGCCTAGGGTTAGAGATTTCCAAGGAGTAAAAGCAAGTGGATTTGACGGTAGAGGAAATTACAACCTAGGGGTTACTGAGCAAATCATTTTCCCCGAAATAGATATCGATAAGGTAAATAAAATATCAGGTATGGACATTTCTTTCGTAACGTCGGCCAAAACAGACAAGGAGGCAAAGTCATTATTAAGTGAATTGGGATTACCCTTTAAAAAGAGTTAGATATGGCCAAAGAATCAATGAAAGCTCGTGAGCGTAAAAGAGCTAAAATCGTAGCAAAATATGCTGCAAAAAGAAAAGCCCTTAAGGAAGCAGGCGATTTTGAAGGTTTACAAAAATTACCGCGGAATGCATCCCCTGTGAGAATGCATAACCGTTGTAAACTCACTGGACGTCCCAAGGGATATATTCGTCAGTTTGGAATCTCAAGGGTAACTTTTAGAGAAATGGCCAATAAAGGATTGATTCCAGGTGTAACCAAAGCCAGTTGGTAAAAAATAAAAAGATATGTTTACAGATCCTATAGCAGATTATTTGACTCGAATTAGAAACGCAAATGCCGCCGGGCATATGGTCGTTGACATCCCCGCATCTAATTTGAAAAAAGAAATTACCAAAATATTATATGATCAAGGTTATATCCTCAGCTATAAGTTTGAAGAAACAGATAATCGACAAGGCAATATCAAAATTGCTTTGAAGTATGATAAAATCACCAAAGAGCCAGTGATTAAAAAAATACAGAGGATCAGTACTCCCGGTTTGCGAAAGTACACCTCCTCAGAGAGCTACCCCCGGATTTTGAATGGTTTGGGAATATCTATCGTTTCTACCTCTAAAGGGGTTATGACCGGTAAACAAGCTTCCCTTCAAAATGTGGGTGGAGAATTACTTTGTTACGTTTATTAAAAGGAATAAAAAGATTAGCAATGTCTAGAATAGGAAACAATCCCATCACCATCCCCGAGGGCGTCAATGTTGACATCCAAGCGGAGAAGATTATCGTTAAGGGAAAACTGGGAGAATTAGCGCAAGACTATAGCGATGTTACATTTGAATTGAGTGACAATATCCTTACGGTAAATCGTCCTTCCAACTCAAAGGATCACCGTGCAAAACACGGCCTTTATCGTGCTTTGATCAACAATATGGTTGAAGGGGTTTCTAATGGTTTTACCAAAGAATTAGAGTTGGTAGGCGTTGGGTATCGGGCCAGCAATCAAGGACAACAATTGGATCTTGCCCTTGGTTTTTCTCACAATATTCTATTTGATATTGCCCCTGAAGTGAAAGTTGAAACCGTTAACGAAAAAGGTAAAAATCCCATCGTAAAACTTAGTTCACACGACAAGCAATTGTTGGGATTTGTAGCCGCAAAAATTCGCTCCTTTAGAAAACCTGAACCCTACAAAGGGAAAGGCGTCAGGTTTGTTGGAGAACAAATCAGAAGAAAAGCAGGTAAATCTGCATAATCATAAAGTCATGGGATTAACAAAATCAGCCAGAAGAAACAGAATACATCTCAGGATCAGGAAGACCATTCAAGGTACTGCTGCAAAACCCAGATTATCTGTTTACAGAAGTAATAAAGAAATCTATGCTCAAGTCATTGACGATGTGAAAGGAATTACCATTGCCTCAGCATCCTCTCGTGAGAAAGAGGTGTCAGACGCCAAAGCTGAAAATAAAAGTGAAGTTGCTCAATTGGTGGGCAAGCTCGTTGGAGCTCGCGCTCAAAAAGCAGGCGTAAGTATGGTTAGTTTTGATCGTGGTGGATATTTATATCACGGAAGGGTCAAATCCCTCGCCGATGGTGCACGTGAAGCAGGTTTAAATTTTTAAAAGAAGTATATGTATCAAGATTATAAAAATGTTGAATTGGTAAAGCCTGCAGGTCTTGAGCTTAAAGACCGCTTGGTAGGGGTTCAACGGGTAACCAAAGTGACCAAAGGAGGTCGTACCTTTGGTTTCTCTGCCATTGTTGTTGTAGGAGACGAGAACGGAGTTGTAGGAC
>JAQCBK010000049.1 GCA_027621505.1 Bacteroidota bacterium
CCCCGCTCTACAGGAAAGAATACGCCAGTAGAATAACCATAGGAAATCTAGAAGACGATTTTGAAAAAATTAAAGATGCCGATTGGATCATTGAAGTTGTAGTAGAGCGACTGGACATTAAGCAGCAAATTTTTGAAAAGGTTGAAAAATATAGAAAACCGGCTAGTATTGTAAGCTCCAACACCTCTAGTATTCCTATCTCTCAATTGTCTCAAGGCAGATCAGAGGAATTCAAAAAACATTTTTGTGGCACCCACTTTTTCAATCCACCGAGGTACCTCAGGTTACTTGAAATTATACCCATTGCTGAAACCCAACCCGAGTTGGTGGATTTCTTGATGCACTTTGGTGAAATCAACTTGGGAAAACAAACCGTCTTGTGCAAAGATACTCCTGCATTTATTGCCAACCGAATTGGGGTCATGTCGGGGGTGAAAGTGTTTGATTTGACCCAAAAATACGACCTTAGCATTGAGGAGGTCGATGCCTTGACTGGGGCACTCATAGGAAGACCCAATACAGGAACTTACCGATTGCAAGATCTAGTTGGCTTGGATACAGGGGAGAAAGTCACCCAATTTGTCGTTAATAATGTCCAAAACGATTCCTTTTTTGAATCCTTAGGCAAGGCCCCTGAAACAAAATTCATGACCTTTCTTTTGGAAAACAATTTATTGGGCAACAAAACAGGAAAAGGATTTTACCACAAGACCGATCAAAAAGATCAAAACGGCAAAACCATCATCAACGCTCTGGATCTCAAAACACTGGAATACAAACCCAGTATCCGACCTAAGAACCCTATCCTTAAGGAGGCCAAAGCCATCGAAAACATGCAGAAACGCATGCAGTTTTTGATGGATTATGAAGGGAAAGAGCGTCTTTTTCTCAAGGATTATTTCGCAGCAATTTTTGCTTACGCTGCCCAACGCGTGCCTGAAATTTCAGATCAATACTATCCGGTAGATGATGCCATGAGAGCTGGGTATGTCTGGGATTACGGCCCTTTCGAATATTGGGATTTGATCGGGTTCCAAAATGGGTTAGAGATGATCGAAGTTTCGGGAGCTGAAATTCCCGATTGGATTCTGCAAATGCAAAAAGCGGGAGCGGAACAATTTTACAAATTCGAAAAAGGAGAAAAAAAATACTTTGATTTGGACCATCAGGCCTACAAAACGGTACCCGGATCCAATGGCTTTGTCATTTTGGAAAGCTTTCGCGAAAACACACCCCTCATCAAAAACAGTGAATGTACAGTTCACGACATTGGAGATGGCGTGATGTGTTTGGAATTTCAAAGCAAGAGCAACGCCATCGGCGAAGGGATTGGTATGGCCATGGCCGAAGCCGTTGACAAAGCCGAAAATGAGGGCTGGAATGGTTTAGTGATTGGCAACAACGCCAAGCAATTCAGTGTAGGGGCAAATTTGATGAACATCGGGATGCTCGCCATGCAAAAACAATTTGACACCTTGGATCAAATGGTTGCCGATTTCCAATCGGTTAACATGCGAATCCGAACTTCAAAAATTCCAGTGGTGGTTGCCACTCAGGGTTATGTTTTTGGTGGAGGTTGTGAAATCACCATGCATTGTGATGCTGCAATAGCAGCGGCAGAGTCCTACATTGGATTGGTGGAAGTAGGGGTTGGTTTGATCCCGGGAGGAGGGGGAAGTAAAGAATTTGCCCTAAGGGTCTCCGATGGTTTTTACGAAGGAGATGTTCAAATGCCCATGTTGATCGACCACTTTAAATCCATCGCAACAGCAGCTGTTTCCACTTCGGCCTCTGAAGCTTTTGATCTGCACTACCTTTTGGAAAACCGTGACGCCATTTCCTACAACCTTCAAAGAAACATTGGTTTGGCCAAAGAAAAAGTACTGGAGCTCGCCAAAGATTATATCCCCCCTTCTCCGAGAGAAGACATTGAAGTATTGGGGAGAGCTGGATTGGGAGTACTCTACTCTGCCATCAACGAATACCGATTGGGTAAATTCATGTCGGAGTACGATGAGGAAATTGCGCGTAAATTGGCCTACGTAATGTGTGGAGGTGACTTGACCAGTCCGCAAAAAGTGAGTGAACAATATTTGCTCGATATCGAACGCGAAGCCTTCATGAGCCTATTGGGAAATCAAAAAACCCTGGACAGAATACAATACTTATTGATGAACAACAAGCCCCTAAGAAACTAAAGATATGGAAGCATACATTGTAAAAGGATACAGAACTGCAGTAGGAAAAGCCAAAAAAGGTGGGTTTAAAAACTACCGCTCCGATGATATGGCCGTTGATGTTTTAAAACATTTGGTTGCTCAAGTACCAGCTTTGGATCCCACCACAGTGGACGACGTGATTGTTGGCTGTGCCAACCCTGAGGGAGAGCAAGGCCTTCAGGTAGGTCGGCTCATTTCCGCCAGAGCATTGGGCATCGAAGTCCCGGGGATCACCATCAACCGCTATTGTGCCTCCGGTTTGGAAGCCATTGCAATGGCAGTGGCCAAAATCAAAGCCAGTATGGGACATATCTACATTGCTGGAGGTACGGAGAGCATGAGTCTTATTCCCATGACGGGTTATAAGCTGTCTCCCAGCTACAAAGCCAACATGGAAAACATCAATTACCACGTCAGTATGGGAGCCACTGCAGAAGCAGTAGCCGAAAAATTCAACATCAGTCGTGAGGCAGCCGACGCTTTTTCTTTTGCATCCCACCAAAAAGCGGCGCACGCCATAGATCAGGGGTATTTTGAAGATGAAATTGTACCCATTACGGTGGAGGATGTGTATGTTAAAGACGGAAAAAAAGTCAGCAGTTCCCACACTGTATCGGTGGATGAAGGCGTTAGAAGAGATACCACCATTGAAGGGCTGTCCAAATTAAGGGCGGTATTCAAACAAGGAGGTATCATCACTGCTGGCAATGCTTCACAAACTTCGGATGGAGCAGCCTTTACCTTGGTGATGAGCGAAGAAAAAGTCAAAGCCTTGGGATTGGCTCCACAAGCCCGGATGGTCGCCTGTTCGGTGGGAGGAGTCGATCCACTCTATATGGGTATTGGACCCTGTGAAGCCATTCCCAAGGCATTGCAACAAGCGGGGCTAAAATTGTCTGATATTGAGCAAACAGAGCTCAACGAAGCCTTTGCCGCTCAAGCCCTGGCCGTCATTCAAGAAAGTGGTCTGGATCCCGATACCGTCAACGTCAATGGAGGCGCCGTGGCCATGGGTCACCCGCTGGGGTGTACTGGAGCCAAGCTCACCATTCAATTGTTGAACGAAATGCAACGCCGCAACCAAAAATATGGTATGGTTGCCGCCTGTGTAGGAGGAGGTCAAGGGATTGCCGGAATCTTTGAAAGGCTGTAGGTTAAACCTTTTTAACCACATAAGTTACCACGCCCCAGATGATCAATTCATTGTCCTCTGTCACCTTGATGGGTTGGTATTTGGGGTTTTCGGGCATCAGATAAACACAGTCTTGTTCCACTTTTAGGCGTTTTACGGTGAATTCACCGTCGATAAAACACACGGCGATTTTATTGTCTTGGGGTTCCAAACTGCGGTCGATAACCAAAAGATCCCCGTCGTCCAAGCCCGCCCCTTGCATGGATTCCCCCGATACCCGGGCGTAGAAAGTTGCCTCTTCATTCTTGACCACTTCGCGGTCAATACTGATGCGCAATTCTTTAAAATCATCGGCGGGGGAGGGGAAACCGGCCGAAATACCCTCTTGCGCCAAAAAGGAGGGTTTTCCCAATTCTTGATCGGGTTGAAAAAAAATAATCTTATCCCCTTTATCACTCATTTGACTTTGATGATTTCGTTGATCTCTGTGGTAAATCGGTTGGAAAGATGTTCTCGTTTCATCTTCCAAGTTTGTTTTAAATCCTGATTGGCCAATTTCATTCGGTGTGGGCCATGACGACGGTGAATTTTGTCTAGGGTTTGCATCAGTGCTGTGTGTTTTGCCGTATCCTGTTCGTACAAGGTGATTTGTCTGGAAGAAGAAGGCGTAATTCCCAGCAGTATGACCCCTGCTTTTTTGTATTCGATCCCCGGTTTGAAGATGTTTCTTAATCCCATCAGCGCATAACGATTCAAAACAAAATTGGAGTCTGTTGGATGGGGCAAAGTCAGGGTGCAGCCATTGCGGTATTGTGTGGCGTTGGGATCGAAGGGGTTGCTTCTCACAAAAATGTGCAGGGCAGTGGCACAGCTTTTTTGTTTTCTCAGTTTTTCGGCCGCCAAAAGGGTGTAGGTGGTGATGCGTTCCTCAAGATCAATAAATATAGTTAGTGAATTTTTAAAACTCCGAGTAGTGGCGATGGATTGCTTGGCGGGGGTCACTTCCTCCAATTGTATGGAAGGAACACCCTCTAAGTCTCTTTTCAACCGCAGTCCCAGTATGCTCATGTGTTTTTTGACCCATTCATCGGGTAAATTCACAAAATCCAAAGCCGTTTTTATCTGCATGGCCTGAAGTCGTTTGGCGTGTTGTCTGCCCACGCCCCAAACATCTTCTATGGCGGTCCATTTCAATGCTTTTAATCGTTTTTCATCATTGTCGATGCAATACAACCCTTGGGTTCTTTGATCAAATTTTTTAGCAATTTTGTTGGCGATTTTAGCCAATGCTTTGGAAGGAGCCAATCCTATCGATACGGGAATTCCAGTCCATTTTCGCACCTGCTTGCGCATTTTCAGCCCCCTTTCCATCAGGTCAAAATGATCAAAGCCTTCAAACTTTAAAAAGGCTTCGTCTATGCTGTATATTTCCACATTGGGGGTGTAGGTTTCCAAGATCTTCATCACCCGATGGCTCATGTCACCATAAAGGGGGTAGTTGGAAGAAAAAACCTTGATATTGTGCTTTTTGAATTCGTTTCGAAATTTAAAGGCAGGAGCTCCCATAGGAATCCCGAGTGCTTTGGCTTCATTGCTCCTGGCAATCACACAACCGTCATTATTGGAAAGGATCACCACTGCCTTACCCTCGTACTGAGGTTGGAAAACCCGTTCGCAAGAAGCATAAAAATTATTGCAATCGACTAAAGCAAACATCTGTAAAATCAAACTTTGAAAGAGATGGCCATGCAAACAGCCTGTATTTTTAATCTAAAAACAACTCCGTCATCAACACCCATCCATTACAAATTTAATAAGAATTGGATTGTTTTACGGACAAAATTGAACCTCTTTGGGCAAAAATCGTAATTTTGTTTTAAGGATTAGTAGTAAGTATGATTTTATGGACAAATTTTCATTTTTAAATTCGGCTCACACCGCCTATTTTGCCGAATTATACGACCAATACCTACAAAATCCAGATGCTGTAGAACCCAGTTGGAGAGCATTTTTTCAAGGCTTTGATTTTGGGATGGAGCACGGAGAATGGCCCGCAGAGGTTACAGCGGTAGAAGTACCCGAGTCGGTCAAAAAAGAATTTCAGGTGGTAAAGCTTATTGAAGGCTATCGCACCCGGGGTCACCTGTTTACCAAAACCAATCCCGTTCGGAACAGAAGAACCTACAGTCCCGATTTAGCAGTAGAAAACTTTGGATTGTCTCAAGACGATTTGTCCACCGTTTTCAATGCAGGATCCATTGTGGGTATTGGCCCCAGCACCTTAACCACCATCATCGAACATCTTCAACGTACCTATTGTGACTCCATTGGAGTAGAATATATGTATGTGAGGAATGTTGAGAAAAAAGATTGGATCAAAAATCGATTACACCAAAATCAAAACCATCCGAACTTTAGTACACAGCAAAAGAAAGAGATCCTCAACAAATTGAATCAAGCGGTTAGCTTTGAAACTTTTTTACATACCAAATACGTAGGGCAAAAGCGATTTTCTTTAGAAGGGGGAGAGTCGCTAATTCCAGCACTGGATGTATTGGTTTTGGCTGCCGCGGCCAAAGGGGTGGAAGAATTTATTATGGGTATGGCGCATAGAGGAAGACTCAATACGCTGACCAATATATTTGGAAAATCCCCAAAAGATATTTTTAGCGAGTTTGACGGAAAAGACTACGATGAGGTGGTTTTTGACGGTGACGTTAAATACCATATGGGTTGGACTGCAAAGATTGACCCCAACAATAATGGGAAAAAAATCAATATCAATTTGGCACCCAATCCTTCCCACTTGGAAACAGTAGGTGCTGTGGTGGAAGGAATTACTCGAGCCAAAATGGAAAACAAATTCAATGGGGACTCCTCCAAAGTGTTGCCCATCGTGGTGCACGGTGATGCAGCCATTGCCGGACAGGGGATTGCCTATGAAATTGTTCAAATGGCCCGATTGAAAGGCTACTCCACTGGGGGTACCATTCACATTGTGGTCAACAACCAAATAGGTTTCACCACCAATTATCTCGATGCGCGCTCCAGTACCTATTGTACCGATGTCGGTAAGGTAACATTATCCCCCGTTCTCCATGTCAATTCGGACGATGTGGAGGCAGTCGTCCACTCCGTATTGTTTGCCCTGGACTATAGGATGCACTTCAATGCCGATGTATTCATAGATCTATTGGGTTATAGAAGATACGGCCACAACGAAGGAGACGAGCCCAGGTTTACCCAGCCCAAACTATACAAGGCCATTGCCACCCATAAAAATCCCCGAGACATCTATGCCGAAAAGCTCTTGGCACAGGGGCTTATAGACGCTGATTACGTCAAAAAACAGGAGGAAGAGTACAAATCCAAATTGGAGCAAAACCTCCAAGTATCTAGAACCGAAGAGACTACTGCGGTCACTCCTTTTATGGAGGACGAATGGGAGGGATATGAAAGAGTAGATGAGAAAGGAATGCACCAGGAGCTAGCAACTGCTGTTCGTCTCGAGCCATTGTCACTGGTGGCCAAGACCATTTCCAATTTACCCCCCGACAAGAAGTTCCTCAGAAAAATTGAACGGTTGATTGCGGATCGCAACAAGATGTTTTTTGAAAGCGATCGGCTGGATTGGGCCATGGGTGAATTATTGGCCTACGGCACCTTACTTATTGAAGGTTTCAACGTGCGCCTTTCTGGACAGGATGTCGAACGAGGTACCTTTTCCCATCGACATGCAGTGCTCAAAGCCGAATCTTCAGAAGAAGAAGTGATCTTGCTCAACCACATTGACCCATCAGCACAAGGTAAATTCACGGTATACAATTCTTTCCTTTCAGAATATGGTGTGTTGGGATTTGATTACGGATATGCTATGGCAAGCCCTAAAACCTTGACCATATGGGAAGCCCAGTTTGGTGATTTTTCCAATGGTGCGCAGATCATGATTGATCAATACATCTCGGCCGCCGAAGACAAGTGGAAAACACAAAATGGAATCGTGATGCTCCTCCCTCATGGATATGAAGGACAAGGCGCAGAACATTCCTCTGCCCGAATGGAACGTTATTTACAGCTGTGTGCTAAAGACAATATGTTTGTAGCCAATTGTACCACTCCTGCTAATTTTTTCCATTTAATCAGAAGACAGATGAAAGGGACTTTTAGAAAACCACTCATCATATTTACCCCCAAGAGCTTATTGCGTCATCCCCTGGCAGTGTCAAAGGTAGAGGAATTCACCAAGGGAACTTTTCAAAGACTGATTCCAGATCCTTTAGTCAAGCCCAAACAAGCCAAAAAACTCGTTTTTTGCTCTGGAAAATTTTACTACGATTTGATCGATGCAAGAGCAGAGAAAGAACGAATGGACGTAGCCATTGTTCGATTGGAGCAATTGTTTCCCCTACCTCAACAAGAAATTCAAGCCCAGCTCAAGGACTACAACAATGTGGAAGAAGTGGTTTGGGCACAAGAGGAACCCCGAAATATGGGTGCCTGGGGCTATCTGTTACTCCATCTGCCCGAAGCCCAACAAATGCGACCCGCTACCCGAAGGTTTTATGGTTCCCCTGCCGCGGGGAGTGCCGTAAGATTTAAAAACAGACACCAACAAGTGATCGAATATGTTTTTGATGCGACCAAGGATAATTTCTTTAAATAGCCCTAATTTATAATTACATATATGATCCATTATTTTACTTCTATAAAATCTAATCTTCTCATAAAACTTTTCAACACATTCGATGAACCTCATCAATAAAGCCCTGATATTTTTTTTAATCTGTCACTTGATGACTTCTTGTATCAATGATACCAAAAGTCAAAATGACAAAGGAATAGATAACCCCATCTCCAAAGAAAAACTTGATTTTTTGGGAATCACCAATGGTGATAAGCTCAGTGCTGCTTCAAAAAGGGCATTAAAGTGGACCGATCAACAGTTGTACAACAACGACTGGTATTTCGAATACAATCTTTTCGACTTAAAAGGGGATTTGGCTTTTCAGGAAGGGGTAGTGCGAAGAGATCCCAGCGCCCTGATTAAGCATAAGGGAAAATATTATACTTGGTACACCAAAAGTGTGGGAAAGACCGTTGGGTTTGAAGGTGATATAGAAAATGACAAAGTTTTTCCATGGGACAGATCCGACATATGGTATGCTACCTCTCCAGATGGTCTCACTTGGAAAGAGCAAGGCATTGCCGTATCAAGAGGAACTCCTGGTTCTTATGACGATAGGTCTGTATTCACGACTGAGATAATGGTTCACGATGGAATGTATTATTTGTGCTATCAAACGGTTGGAGGTCTTTACAACAAGCGGGTAAAAAATCAAATCGGTTTGGCGTGGTCTGATAGTCCTGAAGGGCCATGGACCAAAAGTAAAGAACCTATTTTAAGCCCCGCCGATAATGGACTTTGGAAAGGCGATGATTTACAAGATCGGTTTTCGGTTACTCAAAAAGGGGATTTTGACAGTCATAAGGTACACGACCCTTGTATTTTACCTTATAAAGGTAAATTTTACTTATACTATAAAGGAGAACAAATGGGAGAAGCGATTACTTTTGGAGGAAGACAAATTCGTCATGGTGTTGCCATTGCTGATCACCCCAGAGGTCCCTATATCAAATCTCCCTACAACCCCATCAGTAATAGTGGTCATGAAATATGTGTATGGCCCTATAATGGTGGAATTGCTTCACTGATTACTACCGATGGGCCCGAAAGAAATACGATTCAATGGGCTCCTGATGGTATTAATTTTGAAATAATGGGAGCTGTTAAAGGAACACCTAAAGCGGTAGGTTTAAATCGAACGGCAGACCACGAAAAAGCACCATTGGAAATTATACGTTGGGGATTAACCCACGAGTATAGAAGTCCAGATGAGCAGTATATCAGAGGATTTAGGACCAGAGGAAGAAAAAACCAAACTTTAAAATAAGTGAACCGCTAATAGAACTATAAATTAAATTTTAATGAATGGCTCAACAAAACTAGACCTGTCCCAAATCGATTGACTTGTTGTCTAATTGCTTCGGGAAATTCCCTTTAAATTTTAATTTTGTAAAGGAAAAAAGTGTCCCTGGAGAGATATTGTGGTTTGTAATGAGATTCCATTGAAAAATAAAAAACTATGATTTTAGAGATGAAAGTACCCTCCCCTGGGGAGTCCATAACCGAGGTAGAAATTGCCCAATGGCTGGTTGCTGATGGCGACTATGTCGAGAAAGATCAGGCCATTGCAGAAGTAGACTCTGATAAGGCCACACTAGAATTACCTGCTGAGGTTAGTGGAACCATTACCCTCAAAGCTGAAGAGGGAGATGCTGTGGCGGTAGGTCAGGTCGTTTGCCTAATCGATACAGAGGGGGCACCAAAAGAGGGGCAAAGTCAGTCCCCTTCAACCGAAACTGCAGCGCCTGCAACTGCAGCTTCTGTAACGGCTCCGTCAGCCAATCAAAATTATGCCGCTGGGAGTCCCTCTCCTGCTGCCAAAAAAATCATAGCCGAAAAAGGAATGGATTTGGAGAGTGTTATTGGCACTGGAAGAAACGGGAGGATCACCAAGGAGGATGCCGTTAAGGCTGTTCCTTCGATGGGTACAGCCCCCCTAGGAGGGAATAGAGGTGAGGAAAGAGAAAAGCTTTCGATGCTCCGCAGAAAGGTAGCCGAAAGACTCGTCGCAGTCAAAAATGAAACCGCCATGCTCACCACTTTTAACGAAGCCGATATGGCTCCTATTTTTGCATTGCGAAAAAAGTACAAAGAAATCTTTGCCGAAAAACACGACGTCAGCCTTGGGTTCATGAGTTTCTTCACCAAAGCTGTGGTAAGGGCATTGCAAATGTACCCAGATGTCAATTCCATGATTGATGGGGATTACAAAATCACCTACAATTACTGTGACATCAGTGTAGCCGTATCCGGTCCAAAGGGATTGATGGTACCTGTAGTGAGAGGTGCGGAAAATTTATCTTTCAGGGCCATTGAACAAGAAATCAAACGACTGGCCATTCGTGCAAGAGACGGACAAATCACCGTTGATGATATGACTGGGGGAACATTTACCATTTCCAATGGTGGGGTTTTCGGTTCCATGTTGTCCACCCCCATCATCAACCCCCCTCAGTCTGCTATTTTGGGCATGCACAACATCATCGAACGCCCCGTGGCCATTGATGGAAAAGTAGAAATTCGTCCCATGATGTATTTGGCCCTATCCTACGATCACCGTATTATTGATGGAAAAGAGTCCGTAGGATTTTTGGTAGCCATCAAAGAAGCATTAGAAAGCCCCGAGGAGTTTTTGATGGAAAATGATATCAAAAAAGCACTGGAATTATAAATTCAGAGTTTTGTTTTTGTAGTCAATTATGGCTTGATTTTTCTTTAAAAAATCCGCACCCAGTATACCATTGATGGGTTTCACTTTTTCGTGTGCCAGGGTGGCATTGATGTGCTGCATGTCCAACAAAACAAAGGCGTGTTTCCCTACCCTATGTCTTCCCAAGATCAGATCACACTCATGACCCAATACGGCTTTCACCTTGTCTTTTCCAGCCCCTGAAGCTTCAAAGGGTGACCCATTTTCCTCGATCTTGAAACTTTCTTTTTCAGCCAGTGCAATACAGCTATTCGAGGCTCCTGTATCAACAAGTAATATTGCTTTAACCCCATTGATTCTAGATTGGCAGACCAAATGTCTGGTTTTGGTCAATCTTAGTTTGATCTGCTTGAGGGAGATGTTTTTAAACAAAGCGTATTTTTTTACAAAAGTAAAAAAACGAAACCTTAATTTTACCGCTTGTGAAACTGATTGACACCCATACCCATCTTTATGTGGAGGCTTTTGACGAAGATCGTGATCCTGTCATTGCTAAGGCAATAGCGGTGGGAGTAGAACGTTTTTATCTTCCTGCAATAGACAGTACTTATACTACAAGGATGCTGGATTTGGAGAAGAAATATCCCGAATATATTCGGTTGATGATGGGACTGCATCCCACTTATGTCAAAGAAAACTACAGAGAAGAACTCGAGCATGTAGCCCAATATTTGAACCAGCGTGATTTTGTTGCCGTAGGGGAGATAGGCATTGACCTGTATTGGGATCAGAGCTTTCTTAAACAACAACAAGAGGCTTTTGACACTCAAATTCGTTGGGCGAAAGAGAAAGCATTGCCCATTGTGATTCATTGTCGTGATGCTTTCGATGAGGTTTTTGAGATTTTGGAGGGCCATAAGGGGGCGGGTTTGTCAGGGATTTTCCACTGTTTTACCGGAACCAAAGAACAAGCAGAAAGGGCCATCGATTTAAATTTTAAACTGGGCATAGGAGGGGTGGTGACCTTTAAAAATGGAAAAATCGATCAGTTTTTGGATCAAATATCTTTGGATCATATTGTTTTGGAAACCGACGCGCCTTATTTGGCTCCAGCCCCCTTTAGGGGCAAACGCAACCAAAGTGAATATCTAATTTTTGTACTTCAAAAATTGGCGGATTTGTTCGGAAAAAGTCAATTGGAAATGGCTCAAATTACCACAAAAAATGCCATCGAAGTTTTTAAAGACGAAATCATTTTG